>NZ_JBSSCS010000040.1:0-25049 GCF_054060015.1 Thermostichus sp. MS-CIW-25 | reverse complement strand
GTGTTTGCACATTCATCCTGACCCTGAACAGTCCTATCGCCGTGGGAAGCAGTTTAAGTGTGGGCATTGTGGATGGGAAGGGGATGCGGACTGGAGTGGGGCGAGTATGATTGCCAGACTTGGGGCTGCCTTTGTAAACCAGCCTAGAGGTCCAGGGTTGGCTTGCCGACTCTAGGGCTACTGAAAGCTCCCGCCTTTAGGCGGGGGTAGTTTACCTTCGTCTTCAGCTCCCCGGCTTGAACAGGCCAATGGCCGTGACCTGGTTGGATCCCACCTCAAAGGCAAAGGCCAGGCCCAGGGCATCGTAGTTGACGTAGTAGCGGTCGTCGCGCAGATACTCTCGGCTTCCCTTGGGATAGGGCACCACCTCGTTGTAGCCGTTCTCGCCGGGCCCGCCGTAAACGGCGATCACTTCCGAATAGGTGGAGCCGATGCGGATCCCTTCGCCGGTCATGGCTTCCGGGTGGGTGGTGTAGATGCGGTTGGCGAAAAAGCTATCCACAATGCCCGGATGACGGTAGGTGAAGAGGATGTAGTCTTGTAGGTAAAAGATCTTCAGGTCGCTGTTGGGCTGAAACACATTAGCTCCAGAGGCCGCTGGGATCTGATCGACATTGCCCAGCAGGTGGGTATCCACGTTGCGGGTATCCATGCCCAGCTCAAAGCGGCCAACTCGGCCCTCTTGCACCAGCACTGTAGGCCGTGGGGGCAGGGTGGGTCGCCGTGGGGGCAAGGCCAGCGCTTGCAGGCCGGCATTCAGCCAAGCATTGTCATCTCCTTCCACCGTCTGCAAAGGCACTAAACCTCGCTCCAAAGAGCGACCATCTCCTGTCTTCCAGGTGGCCACGGCCAGTTCCACCGCCGCGCCGGAGGGGAGAGCAAAGAAGCGGGTTTGTCGCTCGCTGCCTTGGGTGGGCTGTCCCAAGATAAGGGTGCTACCGCTGGATCCCAACTGGGCAGCCAGGAGGGTGGCCCCCTGGCGGGTGTTACCATCCACGAGAACGGCCAACGGGATCCCGGCGGCAATGGGCAGATTTTCGCTGTTCCAGAGGGTGGGCTGCCCGAATCGGTCTTCGGTAATCAGCAGCGGCTGGACGGAGCGGGGCAAAAACAGGCGCGCCACATCGGCCACCACTTGGGGGTCGTAGCCCACAGCTCCGCGCAGGTCGAGGACAATGCCCTGGCTGTAGTCTTGGGTGTAGAGGGTTTGGCGGATCTGCTGAGCCGTGGCTGGGGTGAGATCCGGCACAGCCAAGTAAACCTGGCGCGGGCCAATCCCGCGGGCTTGTACGGGAGGACGGGGACGGTTGAGCAAGTCCTTGAAAGCTTGCGGATCCCAGAAACGATCGGCGGGATCCCCATACTCCCGCAGGATCTCTTGAATGAACTCGTACTCCACCTCAATGGGGGGGCGGGGATCCCCGTAGCTTCGGGCCAACAGGCGGGTGTAGAGGTCGTTGTAACTGACTGCGGCAGCTTGGTTGCCTGCACCCAAGGACTCGTTGATGAACAATCCCACCAGATGGCGGAGATCCAGCCCGACCGGCTCACGGGGAGGGGAAGGGGCTGCCGGGATCCCTGGATCGGGAAACGAACCTTGGGGATCCGAGGGCATGATGGGCACAGGAGGCAAGGCCGATTGGCCCACAGCGCTGCCGGGCGAGATCCCGGCGATCAGGGTGAGGATCCCCCAAGCCCCAAGTACGCGCGCAAATCCCTTCATGGCAGCCTGCCCTCTTGCAGATGTTGCGAATAGGATAAACCCTAAACGCTCCCCTTTGCCACTGCCAGCAGTGGTAGATATCTATTTTTTGCGACTTGGAACACTAGGGGCTGCGCCCCCTTGCTTTTGAAGGAAATGCCCTCAGCCAGAAAATCCCCAGCGCATTCACTTGCCTTTTTTGTCCTTTTTGCTCGGCTTGGGCTTTTCTGCTGCCGGGATCTCTGTAGCGGTCTCTGCCGCTTTCTCCTCAACTGGGAGCGTTGCCTCTGCCGCAGAGGCTGAGACGGTTTCAGCAGGGGATGCTTCTACAGCCTTTTCTGTAGCTGGCTCGGCTTCCGCAGCTGCAGCTTCTCCATCCGTTTCCGCGCCCGTAGCCGTCTCTGAGGAGGATTCAATTGCCTCAGGGATCCCAGATACCTCTGCTTCTGGCTCATCGAACTTAAACTCGGCCTCTGGCACTTCAACCTTCTCCTCCGAGCCTGCCAAAGAAGTGGGCGCCTGGGTTGGATTCCCCTCGCTATCGACCCAGTTGACCGTGGTCTGAGACTTCAGCCAAGCCATCACCTTGTTGGTCAGCAAGCCTTCATAGACGGCTTGGCGTACTCGTTCCCGATCCAGCTTTTGGCCTTGCTGGGCGTAGGCCGCCATCACCTCTTCCACTTCCACGTCCAACTCCGTAGAGCCTACGGCAATTTGCTCTTGCCGAACGATGGCACTCAGGGCCAAGGTGCGCCGCAGCCGGTCGATGGCTTCGGGTCGGTGGCGCTCTTTCAACTGGTTAAGGGTTTCGGGAGGCAACTCGGACAAGAACTTACGGAGCTCCCCCGGCTTGATGCCTTCCTGCCGCAGGGCCTGGAGACTCTGGGCCAGCAGTTGTGTCGTTTCTTGTTCGATGAGGGTTTCCGGCAAATCCACCTCAGTAGTCTCCAAGATGGCGTTGAGGAGGGCGGTTTCCAGGTTCTCCTCGGATTGTCTCAGGGCATCCTGTTCAAGGCGCTTTTGCAAGTGCTCCCGCAGTTCGGCCACCGTTTGAAAGCTGCTGATCTCTTGCACAAAGGCATCATCCAATTCGGGCAGCTCTTTGGCCTTGATCTCCCTCAGGCAGACAGTGAAGGTAACCGTTTTCCCGGCCAACTCTTTTCTGAAGTAGTCGTCGGGGAAGGTGGCTGCGATCTCCTTGGTTTCGTCGAGCTGCATGCCCACGATGCCCGCCACAAAACCGGGGATGAAGTTGTCTTCCTTGAGTTCCAGCTGGAAGTCCTGGGTGGTCATCTCGTCGAGGGGATTGCCTTCTGCATCGCGGGCCTCAAAATCGATCACCACCACATCCCCCAACTGAGCAGGCCGATCTTCTACCGGCAAGAGGGTGGCCCGCTGATCCCGCCATCGGTCGATGAGCTGGTCAATTTGCTCAGGTTTGACGTCAACACGGGTTGCCGTAACGGTCAGCCCTTTGTATTGGCCAACGCGGGCTTCGGGGTACACCTCAACGTATCCCGAGAAGCTGAAGTCTGCTTCGGGGTTGAACTGAGCCAAGAGCTGCCCCACCTCGTCATCCAGCTCGAACCGGCTAATGGGAGTGAGCCGAGCTTCCTTGAAAGCCTGTTGAATGGCCTCGTTGATTAGGTCATCGACAGCACTGGCCAGGATGCGCTCGCGGCCCACCTGACGCACAACAAGATTGCGGGGGGCCTTGCCCTTGCGGAATCCCGGAATCTGGATATTCTGCTCCAGTTGACGCAAGGTTTTTTCGTAGGAGCGCTTCACCCGGTCGGCTTCTACCACGATTTTGAGACCGACCCGGCTGCCAGGGCGTTTTTCTTGGATAACCTGCATAGGAAGTATGAGCTAGGGAGAGGGGCAAGTAGAAGTTCAATTCTACCTCAACGGCCTGTGGGTCAACCTGGGGATTTTAGGCAGGGGATCCCTCGGTGGCCACTTCTTTCACATCCTGGATGTCCTCTTGGGGTTCGGCACGCTTGCTGGGAGGCAGTTGCTTCACTTTGGCTTCCAGCTCCACCACCATTTCCTTGAGTTCGGTGATGGTGACTTCCTTCTCCTGCAGTTGCCGATTTTTTTCCCGGGCTTCGATGCTGAACTGTACGCGCATCCAGAGGCTATACAGCCAGGCGAGGGCGGCCCCAATCCCGGCAGATGCCAGAAGTTCCATCACCAGAGGGCTTTCAACGCTGACGCCGGGGGCAAAAGTAACCGTGACCGGGGTGGCGTTTTGCATGGCAAAGAGGGCAATGGCCAGGAGGGCTGAAAACAAGATCAGGTAGTTGAACAGTCGCATCGTTTTTCTCCTCGAAGGGATCCACTACGGCTTGCCAGCACCAGAATACCCATAAACTCGGGCCGGTTTTTGAGAAAAATTCCCTCAGAAAAACCAGCCATAACTGTGTAAGCCTTTGCCCAGAAAGTTCACCCCCAGATAACATACCCAAACCACTCCAAAACCCAAGCTGGCCAAGAGGGCGGGGCGTCTGCCTTGCCAGCCTTTGGTGATGCGGGCGTGCAAATAGGCGGCAAAGACCAACCAGGTAATCAAGGCCCAGGTTTCTTTCGGATCCCAGCTCCAGTAGGTACCCCAGGCTTCGTTGGCCCAAACGGCGCCGGCAATAATGCCGATGGTGAGCAGGGGGAACCCCAGCCCGATGAGCCGGTAGCTGGTGTTGTCCAAGATTTCTGCCAGGCTCAGCCGTTGCCAGGGGATCCCTTCGGGGGCCGGTTGGGGAGGGAGTTCAGCCGACGAGGGGGCAGGACGGGGGGAGCGGAGGCCGGCATAGGCCAGTTCCGAAGCCGGGGAGGGCAGGGTGGCCTCCGCCCATTCGGGATGGGTCTGGGGTTGGGGAGGGCGAAATTGCAGGCCGAGGGAGTTGCCCTTGAGATGCACTTCCTGACCGCGGGTGACGATGAGAAAGCTGATGGAGAGAAGGGATCCCACCAGCAGCGCCGCGTAGGCCAGCAACATCACAGTCACGTGCATCATCAGCCAGTTGGATTGCAAAGCCGGCACGAGGGGCTGGGCTACCTGCATATCTTCCGGCAGCACCAAGGCAGCAAAGGCTACGATCCCGGTTACAACTGGGGCAGTCATGACCCCCACCCAGCGGCTGCGGCTCCAGTGGAGGGCCAGCAGGTGCAAAGCGGTGATCCCCCAGGCCAGGAAAAACAAAGACTCGTACAGATTACTCAAGGGGAAGTAGCCTGCATCGATCCAGCGGGCCGTCAACAGGGCGGCCATCGTCAAGTTTGCCCCGATCATCCCCGCTAGGCCCAATTCGGCCAAAAGCTGCACCTGGGGAAAAGCTGCCCCGCCCCAGTAAAACAGCATGGCCCCCAAACAAATGGCAAACGCCACGTTGTTGAGCAGAGCTTGCCACTGGGCCAGATCCATGCCCGCAAGAGCTGTTATCGCCAACAGAGCCATACACGACCTCAAAAGTGTCTCCGACCCGGCTTGAGCCAGGCCAGTTGATCCCATTCTAGGGCGGGGGAAGGGATCTTCCCCAAAGGACACATGCTGGTAATGTGGGGATGGCTTGTCTGCGGCTCGGCAGGATACAAAGAGCATTGGGATGTAAGGCTCATGCAAGAACACGCGGGAAATGCCAGGTTGAGAACGTGGGGGTTGTTGAGATGGTGGATCTGTCTGTTGGCCGCCCTCGTTTTGGCCTCTTGTGGGGGATCCCCGCCTGAACCCTCCCAGGAACAGCTTCCCCAGCTAGAGCGCGTGCCGGTTCCCCCGGAGATTGCCAAGCTGGATGCCCATTTGCAGTATTGTCGCCCGCAAGTTCAGATCCTCAGCCCCAAGCCAGGTGAGGTGTTGTCAGAGCGGCAGGTAACCGTTCGCTTCGCGGTGCAAGGGTACCCACTTTTCAAAGATCCGCAATTGGGTCTCGGCCCTCATCTGCACGTGGTGCTGGACAACCGGCCCTACATCGCCCATTACGATGCCGATGCTCCCCTCGTTTTCAAGGATTTGGAGCCGGGATCCCATACTCTGCGGGTGTTTGCCGGCAAACCCTGGCACGAGAGCTTCAAAAACTCTGAAGCCTATGCCCAGGTTAGCTTCCACGTGCTAGCTCCCACCCCCGAGTACGTGCCACAGCCGCAACTGCCCCTGCTCACCTACAACCGCCCCACAGGCAGCTACGGGGCCGAGCCAATCTTGGTGGATTTCTGGCTGGCCAATGCCCCAGTGCGGGAGAGCCTGTTGAGTGACTTGCCACGGGACTGGCGGATCCGCTACACCCTCAACGGCCAATCTGGCCTGCTGGATCGCTGGGAGTCTTTTTATCTGAAGGGCTTCAGGCCCGGTCGCAATGTGATGGTGCTGGAACTGGTGGACAGCAAAGGGGATCCCATCCGCAATGTGTTCAACAGCGCCGCCCGCGAGATCACCTACACCCCTGGCGGCCAAGACACCCTCTCCAAGCTGGTTCGGGGGGAGCTAAAAGCCGAAGAGGCCCTCGCCATTGTGCAGCCGCAGCCCACACCCACGCCGACTCCGGAACCCACGCCCACCCCAACGCTGACGCCAACGCCAACTCCGACACCCACGCCCACTCCTACTCCGACGCCAACACCCAGCCCGACACCCACGCCCACTCCTACTCCGACGCCAACGCCAACTCCGACACCCACGCCCACTCCTACTCCGACGCCAACGCCAACTCCGACACCCACGCCCACTCCGACACCCACGCCCACTCCTACTCCGACGCCAACACCCAGCCCGACGCCCACACCCACACCCACTCCGACTCCAACGCCAGAGGCGACGCCCACGCTTGCACCTCGTCGCCAGCCGCGCTTTCAACTGGGCCGCCCCCGTCCGACACCAGAGGGGATCCCGGCTGTTCCAACGCCACCGCCCGTGGTGGCCACTCCTGAACCTGAGCTTACGCCTGAGCCCAGCCCAGAGCCCTCTCCGCAAGCTGTGCCCACTTCAACTCCCCAGACTGTGGCTACGCCTTTGCCGCGCGTGACCCCCATTCCCTTCCAGGAGCGGCGGGTGCGACAGCAGGGGTTGCGGCTTTTCCCGCCGGGACTCCACAGTCCAACCTTGCCAGGTGAGCGATAGCGGGACAGAATCCTTGGTTGACAGAATGCCCTTCGCACAGCGGGCCGTGGGCCTCACTGTTTCCCCGATGCCGCTCTGCCTGGGTGCGCAGTTGCCAGTTGTCGCGTTCTCACACCGGTCAAGCGCGAGGAGCGTGGAGCGACGGGAAAGAATCCCCCGGCTCTAGCCGTGGGGAGAACGTCGATTCCTGCCCAATGGAAGGGCCGGTCGTGTGGCTAAGCTGATGGGGTTGAGCCAAGCCAGGAGCATTGCCCCCTCAACCTTCTCGCACCGATTGCGGTCGCGGAATGGGATCCTGGTTTTCCGCCTGGGTGGAGCTCTGGATCCCATTCTCTCCACTTTCCAACCTGAGCAAGGGCCGCAATCGGGATCCCTGCCAGGGATCCAGGACATCCCGAATTAGCACCTCCTGAATCCACACCTGCAGGATTGCCGCCAAAGGCACGGCCAGGAACAGGCCCAGCACCCCAAAGAAAAAGGCTGAAGTAACTTGAGCTACTAGGGTTAGGGCGGGCAGGAGCGACACCTGTCGGGACATGACGATGGGGGTGAAGACGCTGCTTTCCAACTGCTGGATCAGGATATACAGTCCCAGCACTGCCAAGGACTTCCAAGGGGCATCCGTGAGGGCTACCAGCATGGGGGCTACCACGCTCAGGGTTGGGCCGATGTTGGGGATGAAGTTGAACAATCCCGCCAGCACCGCATTGGCCAAGATCAGGGGCACCCCCAAAATCCACAGCCCGATCCCACTCAGCAGCATCACCAAGGTGCTGGTGAAGAGGATCCCCATCAGCCAGCCCCGCAGCGCCAGCTCACAGCGCTTGAGGATGTAGCGAATGCGGGGACGGTAAAAGGCCGGGAAAACCGAGACAAAAGCGCGGCTGTAGGCTTGGGGATCCGCCAACAACAAGATGGTGAGGATGATCACAAACAACAGGTTGAGCAGGGTGCCGAAAAAGGCAGTGAAGGACTGGGAGAAAAAGTCTCGCGCTTGGCGCACCAATTCGGTGGCCTGGGGCACCAAGCTATTGGCCAATTCCCGCAGCGTCGGCAGCTCAATATCCGTCGGCAAAGAGAGGATCAAGCTCTCGAACAGCCGCTGCGCTTGCACGATCCCGGCGGGCACCCCATCGGTAAACAGCCGCCGCAACTGCTCCGCCAGGGGGGGCACCACGATTAGCCCCACCAAGATCGCGGCCACCAAAACCGTCAAACTGGTGATGACAATTGAGGGGCCACGCCGAAAGCCGTAGCGCTGTGGGATCTGGGCCAAGGTATCCAATGCTACTGCCAACACAATGGCCGCGAACACCAACAGCAGGATCTGCCGGATCTGCCAAAGCAGAACTAGCAGGCCCAACAGCGCCCCTAGCCCCAGCCACTGGGCGAAGGTCACCCGCCAGCTCACCTCCTCTCTCGCCCGGTTGTCGCCTATTCTAGATGGGATCCCGACAAGTCCCATCGCTATTCGAGAACCCTGGATGCGCGATCCTGTCCCTTCAGAAGTGACTTTAGCCGCCCGCAGCAGTGGGATGGAGTTTTTGCTCACGGATGAGGCTCCCCTGCTCTCGGTGGGGGGAGTGTCCCGTTATTTGAAATCGCTGCTGGCCGGGGATCCCTACTTGGTCAGGCTGTGGGTGAGCGGGGAAGTCTCCAGTTGCCAGCGCAACCGCAATGGCCACCTGTTCTTGACCCTGACCGATCCGGAAACCGGCGACGTTCTCAAGGGGGTGGTCTGGCAGGGCCAAACTTCCAGGCTCAGCTTCTGGCCGGAAGTGGGGCAACAGGTGCTCGCCCTTGGGCAACTTGGCATCTATAGCGGCGGCAGCCATTATCGCCTCGTCATCTGGCAATTGCTGCCTGCCGGGGAAGGGCTGTTGGCGTTGCGATTTCAACAGCTCAAGGCCCGCCTCAGTGCTGAGGGCTTGTTCGATAACCAACGACCTCTGCCTGTTCATCCCCAGTGCATTGCCGTCGTCAGTTCCCCCCACGCTGCCGGCTGGGGAGATATTCGGCGCACCCTCAACCAGCGCTACCCCGGGCTACGGGTGCTGTTCTCCCCAGCTCAAGTGCAAGGGGAGGCGGCCCCGGAATCAATTGTGCGGGCCATTCGACGGGTGGAGCGGGATGGGCGGGCCGAAGTGCTTTTGCTGGCGCGGGGCGGTGGAGCCAGCGAAGATTTGGCCTGTTTTAACGATGAGCGGGTGGTGCGAGCCATTGCCGAATGTCGGATCCCGGTGGTCACCGGGATTGGCCACCAGCGGGATGAAACCCTGGCTGACTACGCTGCCGACTACGCCGCCCATACCCCAACGGCAGCTGCCGAGCGGATCGTGCCGGATCTGGGGGAATTGCAGCGCCAGGGATCCCAGTTGCGCCAGAAGTTGATCGAACGCACTCGCCAAGCTTTGGAAAGGGCCCAGCAGCGTTTGCAGCAGGCCCAACACCACCTGGCTTACGTGCATCCAGAGCGGCTGTTGCAACAGGCCCAGGAGCGCTTGACCCAGCGCCAACATCGCCTGCTCCAAGCCGTGCGCCATCGCCTCCGGCAACACCAACAGCACCAACAGGCCCTACAAGATCGCCTACAAGCTCTCGATCCTGAAGCCATTCTGAAACGGGGCTATGCCCTGGTGCGAAATGAAGAGGGATCCCTCATCCGCACCCATCAACTGCCCCCCCAAACCCGCCTGATAATACAACTGGCCTCGGGAAGCCTGTGGGTACGAGTAGAGGAGAGCCATGAACTGCCGCAAACGTGAGGAGCCGTGGCGCTATGAAGCGGCCATTGCCGAAGTGGAAACTTTGATTGCCCAGATTGAGTCGGGGGAGCTGGATCTGGCCGAGGTGGTGGAGCGCTTTCAACAGGCCGCCCGAACCCTGAAAACCTGCGCGGACTTCCTGGAGCAAAAGCGGCAGCAGGTGGAGATCATCATCGAGCAATTGGGCCAAGAGGAAGAAGACCTGCCCGAATCATAGGGATCCCACCTGATCATTTCCCCTGCACTGCTGTTGCCATTCTGCTTCACTATGGATGGTCGTTGGATGGTTGTCTTTATCCTTGCGCCCCCATGCCCGCAAAAATCCTCGATGGCAAAGCCTTAGCCGCCCGTCTGCAAGCGGAGATGGCCGCCCAAGTGCAAGCTTGGATACCCCAGGTGGGGCGGCCACCGGGATTGGCGGTGTTGCGGGTTGGAGAGGATCCCGCCAGTGCGGCTTATGTGCGCGGCAAAGAGCGGGCCTGTGAGCGGTTGGGCATTGCTTCTTTTGGCCGACATTTTTCCGCCCAAGACTCCCCTGCCCATTTGCTCGAGACCATCGACCAACTCAATCAGGACGAGCGGGTGGATGGCATCCTCGTCCAACTGCCCCTGCCCCCCGGCTGGGATCCCATCCCCCCCCTTTTGGCCATCGATCCCGGCAAAGATGTGGATGGACTCCATCCCCTCAACCTGGGCCGGCTGTTGCGCGGCGAACCCGGCTTGCGCAGTTGTACCCCCTTGGGCGTGATGCGCCTGTTGCAAGCAGAAGGGATCCCGATTGCAGGCCGAAAGGCAGTGGTGGTCGGTCGCAGCATCTTGGTGGGCAAGCCCTTGAGCTTGATGTTGTTGGCCGCCGATGCGACGGTCACCCTAGCCCACTCCCGCACCCCCGACTTGGCAGAAGTGACCCGCGCCGCCGACATTGTGGTGATGGCCGTGGGCCGCCCCCGCCTATTGAGGGCAGACATGGTGAAACCCGGCGCGGTGGTCATCGACGTTGGCATCAACCGCATCGAGACCCCCACCGGAGCCGAGCAATTGGTGGGAGATGTGGACTATGAAGCGGTCAAAGAGTTGGCCGCTGCCATCACGCCCGTACCGGGAGGCGTAGGGCCGATGACGGTAACGATGCTGCTGGCCAACACCCTAGAAAGCTATAAACTGCGCAGCCAGTTATAAACCACAAGATGTTCTATTCAGTACAAAAGCATCTAAGGCTGCAAGATCATCGACCAGGAGCCGCTCTCCCCATCCCAAAACGGGGCCAGAGACTCTCCCACCACATTGGGCCCCCAATAGCGGCGGGTTCCATCCAGGGCGAAAGCCACCACAATGTCTCCGGGGCCGATTTGCAGCGGTTCCTCTCCCAAGCTCAGCAGCAATCCCTCGCTCCCCCCCTCTCCAGGGGCAAAGTCCCAGTGGGCCGTTTCCGGATTGATCATCCGTTCGCCGCTGCGCATCAAGATCACCAGCCGAACCGGATGGGGCGTGCGATTGCCGACACGAAAGGATCCTGTGCGGGCGGAGGTGGGGACAGCCTGGGGGGGCAAGGCAGGTTCTGAGTGCAGAACAGGGACAACATTCCCCTCAACGGAATCCTCCAAGGCTTTCAGCGTCGGTTTCTCCAGAGTCTGTGCCCTCAATCCCTGCACGAGAACCCCTACCCCAACCAGAGCGGCAGACAATACTAGGGATCCCTTGCCCCTCAAAGCTCTGTTCAGCAATGGGCCGCCGGCGAAAAAAGAGGCAACAGCCTGAGCGAATGAGCAGATCAAGACGCACATCGAGACCACTGCAAGCCAAAGTGATACGTGTCGAGTTAGACAAAAGGCATCAACTGCTGCCCTACCCCTGATAGACCAGCCATACGCGTACAGAGTTCCATCAGAGGATAACGCCCCCACCGTGCAGAACACGATCGTTCAGCTACGTTAACACGTCCATTCCTCTATTCCCTGTGCTTTGGAGGAACAAGGAATAAGGGATCCCCCACTCCAGACCAGGCTGAAACCAGTTTGGATCGCCTTCAGGGATTCACGGCCCGACGCTGCCACCCTTTGGAAGTGCGCTCGTACACCGTCCGCAATTGGGGATAGATCTGATCCCCCTTAAGCTGCAAGTGATCCACCTCTGTTGGCTCCAGCAGTAATGCCACAAAAGTCTGCGGGGGCAGCGGATCTTTCTCTTTCGGCAACTCTTGAATAAAAGCCTCTGGCGGGGCGAGCGGCCCTTTGGGTTCCGGCCAAAACCAGAGGAGCCGTCCTTTTTCCGATATCTGTTGCCACAACTGCTGCCGCTGGCGCTGAGCTTGGGGATCCGGATGATCCGCGGCGATGGCCTCAAGGGTGCCGGCAATGCGGAATTGTTCGCGGGTTTTGCAGAAATACCAGCAGATCTGAGCCTGGGAGCAGTGGGCAATTTGTCGAATCTTCTCGCTACGACTATCCACCGCCAATTGAATGCGATCGGTATCGCCCAAAAACCCCCGGAAAACCACCGTGCGGTTGCGCGGATGCCCCTGGGGATCCACCGTGGCCAATTGCAAATACCGCACACCGGGATCGCTACGGTTCCGGTGCAGTGCCGCCTGAATCAGCGCCCGCCAAGAGGGATCCGCAGTAGAATTGCCCTTCGGGTCTTTCATCCGTTTTTCGCAAGGTGCAAGCAAGCCAGGATTGGGGCTCTCTCTCCCTTAGCTAGGGGGTGGAGAAGCCTCAGATTGGGAGTCTCTGGAGAGCCCTGGTGAAGACTCCACACCGCTGACGCGACCAGAGCTGGGATCTGGCTCGGTTGGGCTAATGGGATGAAAGTGGTGCTCTACCCAGCCCTCCGGCGGCCCCTCAAACCGCTCCGGCACTGGCTGCTTCACCTGTAATCCCCGCAGCATCGCGTTGAGATAAGCACTATCCCAGGTAAAGAGGCGGCTTTCGCGGATTTTGTGCCACACCGAACGCGACATCAGCAACGTCCGCTCTACATCCTGGGCTCCCAGCTTCAGCAAGAACTCCTCCCGTTCCGGCTGGTAATCGGTGGAGGCCAAGGCCAGAGATTGCGGCGGATGAGCCTGAGTAAGCTGGGCCATCTTGGCCATGAGTTCGGGGTAAAGCCAAGTGTAGGCAGGGTGAACCGTAAGCTTGGCCACATGAGGTTGCTGCCCGGTGCGATCCAACTTCAAGTTGAAGTAGCCGATGGCGGTTTTGCGTTCGGGCTCGTAAACACACACTTCCACCCGCTCCGTCTGGCTAATGGCGCATTTGGCCTGCTCCAAAAGCCAATCCAGTGGGCTAGTGCGAAAATCGTTCACCTCACGGTCGTACACCTGGCGCACAGTGGCCGGCATGGATCCCGTATCCAGTTGGTAGATGGCGTAGGCATCCCGATTGGTCACCGGCACCAGGTTGGGCAATTTGGGCTCGTGCTGGCTGAGAGCTGCCAGAATATCGGCTGGAATCGACCAGTAGGTGATCTGAGCCAAGGGTTGGAAGCCGTTGCGCCGGTAGAGCGCCATTGCCCCTTTGTTGTGGATGTTCACCTCCAGGATCCAGGTGCGAGCTTCCCGAAAGTGCTCCATGCAGTGCTTGAGCAGCCGGGATCCCACCCCCTGGCGCTGGGCAGAGGGCGCTACCGCGATATGGTCGACCCGCCAGGTGCTGCGGGAATGGTTGAAGGGAGAAACCTGAATCACTCCCTGAATCTTGCCCTCCAGCTCCGCCACATGCACCGTAAACATGTGCTGAAAGCGATTGGGAAACAGGGTCAGGGTTTTCAGGGGCCCATACCACTGGCGCAACCGCCGCACTTGGCGACGAATATCCACCGAGCGGCTGCTGTACTCTTCATCAAAGGCTTGCGCCAAAATCTCTTCCACAGCCTCCAGATCCCCCAGTTGGGCGGGGCGAATGATCAGGTCAGGGGCACCAATGGGGGCTTCGGAATCCGGGTCAGGTTTTGCTGTGGTGTTGTCCATGCCAATCGCAGGCGGGAGAATATTCAAAGCATAGCTCAGGCTCTCTTGCTTTTTCTAACCGGGAGGATCGTTCTGCAACAAAGCTTGAAAGCCTACAGATCGGCTTTCCCGTTATCGAGAAAGGCTTGGCCGCCAAGAAGGGCGTGAACTCAGCCTCCCGGTAGCTGCCCAACAGTGAGAACGGGAGAGCTGGCCCCCTACCCTGCTGGGGTCAATGCCGGGTCGCTCACGCCCCAACGTCTAGCAAGGTCAAGTTGCTGAAGGTGAAGCGCTTCTCCACAGGGCCGGTTTCCGTCTCGGTCTGGATACGCCGCTCCGAGAGGATGTAGTACTGGCCCACTTTTGTATACAGATCCTCGAATTGGCTGCGCCCGCCTTTTTGCTCGCCCGTTTGGGGATCGTGATAGACGGAATCGTAGCGGTGGGAAAGATAGCCTTCGCCGGTATCGTGGCTGCTGAAGGTGTGGATGGTAACCACCACTCCGTGGATATGCCGATGCACCATGGTAACCTGGTTATCGCGCACGTGGTAGCGATCCCCTTCGGCTTTGCCCCCCACCAGGATCTCCACTGTGCCATCGGGCAGGGTTTGGCCATAACGGAAGGTGTTGCTCCCATGGGTCTCGTCGAAGCTGCGGCGCACCCGGTGAATGGCAATCTCCCAAAGTTGGTTGTGAATGGCTTTTCGAGCTTCCTCATCCTCTACGCCGGTAACAGTGGCCTTTAGGTCTGCTCCCACTCGCACCTGCCCAACGAATGTGCGCTCCCCATCCCAATAGGTGACCTCGGCGCTGTAGCCTGGGAAAGCGGGATCCCAGGTGTAGCGGTTTTCATAGGCGGCCCGAAACAACTCTTGGGCAGAGACTTGAGTGGCAATCATCGGCTGTCTCCTTCCTGTTTTCCTTGCAAGCACTTCCCCTGAGCATCCATCATACCGCCCCCTGCTGTTGGGCTGCCCCCCAGTTGCCTTCGCTGAGAACCTGCATCTGGTGAACTGGCCTAGCCGCTCCCCTGTCCGCTGCTGCAGGATAGAAGCACAGCCATGGGAACTTCTTCCTCACACCCAATTTGGCTTGCGAGTTTAGCCGCTGCTGTGATCCCCAGAGTATTCTCTGAGAAGGGTTCGCCTATTTTTTGTGGGTGAGGAGGGAGATTGAAAGGTTTTGACAATCGCGTCAGCGGGGCGGATCCCCTAGAGCCTGGCCTGACGCCGCCCCAGACCGGCATGGCAACCGCGCCAGAGATGATGGGGCCAGTGCTGAAAATCATTGGCAAGCAGACCCTGAGTGGCCACATCCCTATTGGCGGGGCAAAAAACTCTGCCTTGGCGCTGATGGCCGGGGCCATCTTGGCTCCTGAGGCCTGTCGAATTCACAACGTGCCGCGTCTGCTGGACATTGAACGCATGGGGCAGATCCTGGCCACGCTGGGAGTTAAGGTTTCCCATGTTGGCAATACCCTGGACCTGGATGCCAGCTCCCTCAAAACCTCTCAAGCCCCTTATGAATTGGTCAGCCAGTTGCGGGCCAGCTTTTTCATCATAGGGCCTCTGTTGGCGCGGCTGGGGGTGGCCAGAGTTCCCCTGCCCGGTGGCTGTGCGATTGGGTCTCGTCCCGTGGATCTGCATGTGCGGGGTCTGCAAGCCTTGGGGGCAACGGTCCAAATCGAGCATGGGGTGGTTCATGCCTATGCCCGTAAATTGTTGGGAACCCGTATTTACCTGGACTATCCCAGCGTCGGTGCCACCGAGACCTTGATGATGGCCGCTACGCTGGCGGATGGAGAAACGGTGATCGAGAACGCCGCCCAAGAGCCGGAGGTGGCGGATCTAGCCCGTTTTTGTCAAGCCATGGGGGCCCGCATTCGCGGTGTCGGCACCAATACGGTTGTGGTGGTAGGGGTGCCCCGCTTGCATGGAACGGAGTACACCGTCATTCCCGACCGCATCGAGGCCAGCACCTATCTCATTGCCGGGGCCATTACCCGCTCTCACCTCACAGTTGGCCCTGTTATTCCCGATCATCTGCGGGCGGTGATCGCCAAGTTGCAAGCGATGGGGCTGCGGGTGGAAGAGGAAGGCCCAAACCGGCTGCGCATTGCCCCGGCTCAACTGAGCTCAGGCTGGCTGTGTCAGGCAACCGATATTCAAACGCTGCCCTATCCTGGTTTCCCCACCGATGTGCAGGCGCCGATCATGGCTTTGGCCGCCTTGAGCGAGGGCAGTTGCACCATTGAGGAGACAGTGTTTGAAAACCGCATGCACCACATTCCCGAGCTGAATCGCATGGGAGCCGATATTCGCCTGAAGAACCGAGTGGCCCTGATCCGAGGGGTGCCGTCCCTTTCCGGCGCTCCGGTGGTGGCTACCGACCTGCGGGCGGGTGCGGCCCTGGTGTTGGCCGGCCTGGCGGCTGAAGGCTGCTCCACAATCCACGGATTGCACTACATCGACCGGGGCTACGAAGCCATTGATGAAAAGCTGCGCAGTGTCGGGGCCAAGGTGTACCGCAGTGAAAGCCCGACAGGGATCCCGCAATTGGGGAAATGAGCTGTTTCACTGCTGTCTGAAATCTGAAGATTTGAGGAAAGAACTGCTCCTCTCCCTGCTTATCGTCTGGCCCCAATGCTCGGTGACCGCTTGCCAGGTGAGCTTTCCAGCCGTTTCGCAAGTATCGAGTTGTCCGGTGGCTCAACGCAGTCGGGTTGAGTATCTTAGTTCAGAGGTGGTGGGGAGGCAAAGCATGGGGATCCTGACAGGCAGCAAACGACGCTGGACAAGATGGGCTGCCGGTGTGCTGGCAGCGGGAGCAGCTCTGGGTGGGGCCGTCTGGGGCTTCTACACCTCATCCTGGGCAGAAACCGCGGAGGTGGCCTCTGCACCAGAAGACAGGGATCCGGCGCAACTGCCTCAAACTTCCACAGTGGCCTTTCTGCAAGCCTATGCAGCGCTACAGGCCGGCCAAGCGCAATCTGCCTTGAAGCATTTGCAGGGGCTGGAAGAGAGCCTGCCGGTTCTGAGGGAAGAGATTTGGAAGCTCAGGGCCCAAGCCTATGAACAGTTGCAGGACAAGGAAACAGCCCAAGGGATCTGGTGGCCCCAGATTTTGCAGGAATATCCCCACAGTCCTGTGGCCGCCTACGCCCTCTGGGGGATGGGCCAGGTGGATCGGCTGCGGCAGCAATTTCCCACCCACCCGCTGACTGGACGTGCCCTCAAGCATTTGCTAGAGCTGGATCCCGACCGCTATGACCTGCTGCGGGATTTGGCCCAACATCACCCGCAAACCCCTGGGCTAACGCCGTTGCTGGATCGCTGGCGGCAGGCTCAAGAGGGATCCCTCACGGCTTCCGACTGGCAGATCCTCGCCGATGCCTACTGGGAGCAACGGGAGTACGGCAAAGCTGCCCGGGCCTATGGACGTGCCCCCGCCACCTCTCAGAACCTCTACCGCTGGGGTCGCAGCCACCAGATCTCGCGGGAGTTTCCTCAGGCCAGAGCGGCTTACCAAGCGCTGCTGGCACAGTTCCCCGATGGGCCAGAGGCTTCCCTCACCCGTCGCCGTTTGGCGGAACTGAGCGACCTGCCGACGGCAATTGAACTCCTCCGACAGGTGGGATCCGGCTCAGATAAAGAAGCTCCAGAGGCGTTGCTCAGCCTCAGCCAGCTCTATGATCGCAACGCCAGCCCCCAATCGGCCCAAGCCACCCGGCAAGCCCTTTGGGATCGCTTTCCGGCCAGCGAAGCTGCGGCCAATGCCGCCTGGACGGTGGCCTGGAGCCAAGCACAAGCAGGCAATCTCAGCCAAGCCATCGCCCTGGCCCAACAGATCGGATCTGCTCAGCGGGATACAGAAATGGGGGCACAACTGCTCTACTGGGCGGGCAAATGGCGGGAACAGCAGGGGGATGTGGCTGCAGCTCGGCAGACCTATCGGCAGGTACTGCGTCAGTTTCCCCACACCTACTACGGCTGGCGGTCGGCAGTGCAACTGGGCTGGCCGGTGGGGGATTTCTACAGCGGGCGCAAAAGAGTGGAGGTGGATTTTCAGCCGGTGCGCCAACCGTTGCCGGGGGTCTCTGCAGTTACGCAAACCCTGCATTTGATGGGAGCCAGCCAACTGGCCTGGGAACGCTGGCAGGGCGAAACTCCGGTGCAGCGGGATCCCCGCCAGATGAGCGTTGCCGAGCGCTTTGTTACGGGCATTTTGCGCAACAGCGCCGGAGATCACCTGCGGGGCATTAACCAGGTGGCTGCTTTGCGCTTTAGCGAAGAGCCGGATCCCTTGCTGGAGACGTTGAGGCAGCGCCAAGATTTCTGGCAGGCCATCTATCCGCTGCACTACTATGCGGGCCCCGACAATTCCTGGAGCGGGGATCCCTACGCCCAACCCGGCTTGGCCCACTGGTCACGGCAATTTAACCTCAATCCCTTGATGGTGGCGGCTTTGATCCGGCAGGAATCCCGCTTTGAGCCAGAGATCGTCTCGGCCTCGGGGGCTTTGGGCTTGATGCAGGTGATGCCCGCCACCGGGCGCTGGATTGCTCAGCAGATCGGCCTGGCCCAGTACAGCCTCACCAACCCCGCCGACAATCTCTACCTGGGATCCTGGTACTTCGACTACACCCACCGCACCTATCAAGACAACACCTTGCTGGCCCTGGCCAGCTACAATGGTGGCCCCGGCAACGTGGCCAGATGGCTGAACCGCTTTGGCTTCGAGGATCCGGATGTGTTTGTGGAGCAGATCCCCTTCCCCGAAACTCGGGGCTATGTGAAGTCCGTGTTTGGCAACTACTGGAACTACTGGCAGCTCTACACCCAGGAGGGGCGCACTCTGGTCAGCCAGCGACTGCATAACCCCTCGTCTTCTTCATGACTTCCGGTTTTGTCGCGGGAGTGCTGCCGTAGAGGGAGTGGGCTTTTTTCCCACAGTATTCTGGGAGAGTTACAGTTATTCCAAGATTTGGCAGTCAAGATTTGACAGTGCCGTTCGCGCCGGCAGGACAGAGTTTTGGAGTTCTATGGTCTCTGGGTCTGAACAACAGGAGAGCGTTCGCGTTAGCAGCGCGGAGCACCATCAGGGGGCGGCAGAAAAGCAGACTGCCCGACAGGAATTGGCCGTGGATTTTATTCGCCATGGCATAGCCGAGGAACCCCGGCCAGAAGTCGAGGATGCCTTTCGGGCCCTTACAGACGAAGGTCGCAGGCGCTGCCGCAAGATTGCCCGCCAGCTCAAGAACATGGGCTGGAGGTGGGATCTCCTGCTCACCAGTCCCCTGGTGAGGGCTCGGCAGACGGCTGAGATCTTTTTGGACGAGAACCTGGCCGAAGCTGTGGAGGTGTTTGAGCCGCTGGCTCCGGGCGGCAGTTTTGCTGACCTGGTGCGCTGGCAAGCAGAGCGGGAACCTCTGGCGTCTTTGGCTCTGGTCGGTCACCAGCCGGATCTGAGCCTGTGGGTACAAGCGGCTGTTGGTCTAAACCCGGCCAACGCCCACGCGATCACCCTCAAAAAAGCGGGCCTAGCCCAAGTGCGCTTTGCCGAAGGCCGGATTGACTACCGCCAGGGATCCCTGACTTTGTTGCTCTCCCCCAAGGTGGTGCTGCGCTGAGAAGAAGCTGGCTCATCATGATAAACGCCCAACGAGTCGGCCAGAGGTTGTGCCCCTAGGTTCAGCGCTGAGAGGAGGTCAGCCGCTCTCCCAGCAATTGCACACAATAGGCCGCCAGCCCCAACCCCACCATGGCAAACATGAAGGCAATCAGGGAAACGGAACCGACCAGCAGGTAGCGCACCAGAATGCTGATCCCACGGGCCAACGATCCAATCTCCACATCGATCGGCGGCAACTTGGCCAACATCGAGAGCAGCAGTTGAAAAAAACCGTAGCCCAGACTGACGGCAATGGTGGCCCCCAAGAGGGCACTGAAAGGGTTGGGGGATCCCTGGGGCGAGGCGGAAGACATGGGGCAGCACCGGAAAACTCACCTTTATTCTAGGCTGCAGGTAGAATATGGAAGTTTCTTTCCGGCAGGCCTGGGGAGTATGGAGAGCGGATCCCATTACGAAGTTTTGGGCGTTTCCGTGGCGGCGACGGCGGAGGAGATCAAGTCTGCCTACCGTCGTTTGGTCAAGTACCACCATCCCGACAGCCTGCTGGCCAAAAAAGATCGGGCCACCTCTGAGCGCATCCGCCAGATCAACGCTGCCTACGCGGTGCTCAAGGATCCCCAATCTCGCCGCGAATACGATCGGCAACTGCACTCCAGCCGCACCTCACCCCGCCCCCAGCCGACGGGATCCCCCCGTGAAACCGTCAGCCACGAAGCCATCGCCCGCGCAGCCTGGATCCAACAGGTCTACACCCCTCTAAACCGAGTGTTGGGGCCCTTGTTGTCTTCCCTAAAGCCTCAGTTGAATGCTTTGGCGGCGGATCCCTTTGATCCCGACCTGTTGCAGTCTTTTGCTGACTATCTGGAAGAGTGTGCGCAGAAACTGGCCCAAGCCCAGCAGATCTTTGGCCGCCTCCCCAATCCCAGCAGCCTGGGGGGAGTGGCTTCTCGCCTCTACTACGCCCTCAACCACCTAGAGGACGCTCTAGAGGAGCTGCAGTATTTCCCCCTGAACTTCGACGACCGCCATCTGCACACCGGACAAGAGCTGTTTCGCCGGGCAGGGGGGCTGCGCCTGGAAGCTATGGAAGCTTACGCCAAGAGTTCACCCTAGGCCAGAGCGGGATCCCCCTCTGGGCAGAGCGGGGCGGGGATCATAGGGGATGGGGATGTACTGCACGGAAGGGCGGCCCATGGTGGCCTGTGGGTACAAGTCCATCAGGGCATAGATTTGGGGTGGCAACTCGGTAGAAATGGGCAGGCCCAACCTTTGGGCTTCTTCGGCAGTGATCGGGTAGTCGTGGGTAACTTGTCCACTGGTTAGGTACTGGATGAGGGGCTCGATGCGTTCGGGGGCAATTTTGCGCTTGGGCACATCGTCCTTCAGGAGATCCCGCACGAAGTTCTGTACCTGTTGCATCGCTTTGCGGGCCAGATCCGCCAGGATCAAGGTTTGGTCGTCGATTTCGGCAATGGGTTTATCCGCCACCACCTGCAGAATACTGGCGGCAGCATACCCCCCCAACTGTGGATCCACCGGCCCCAGGACTGCATTGGCATCCATGACGATTTCATCGGCGGCCAGGGCCAGCATTGTCCCCCCCGACATGGCGTAGTGAGGCACGAAGACCGTCACTTTGGCCGGATGGCGGATCAGGGCGCGGGCAATTTGCTCCGTGGCCAGCACCAGGCCACCGGGGGTATGCAAAATCAAATCAATCGGGGTATTGGGTGGGGTAAGGCGAATCGCCCGCAATACCTGCTCGGAGTCCTCGATGCTGATGTAGCGGGAAACCGGGATCCCCAAAAAACTAATCGACTCCTGGCGGTGAATGAGCAGAATCACCCGGCTGCCCCGCTTTTGCTCCAACTCCCGAATGGCCATCAAGCGCCGGAACTCTTGGGCACGACGGTTCAGCAGAGGTTGCAAAGAGCTGAAGATCAGAAAAATCCAGAACAGGCTGCCCCAGTCCACTTTCACACCTCAAGTGGGATCCCTTTGCTTCCAGGATAGGGGATAGCAAACCTTTGGTGATCTCTGGGCCTCACGAGTTGGGTTCAGACGCCGCAAAAAAGCGATCCAAAGCCTGCAGCAAATCCGGTACGGAAGCTTGGTCAATCCAAGATCGAATATAAGCCTGTTGCTCCGCCAAGTTTTCAATGCGGCCCAACTTTTGCATGGCCAAGTAGCGGGTTTCTGCCTCGGCGCGATTGGTTTGCAAGTCCAGCCGCTGCTCCGGGGTCAGCGGATACTCCGTTTGGGCCAACAGGTAATCCGCCACCATCATGAACAGCAGAGGCCCCGCCAATTCCACCTGAGGCTCGGCTTCTGGCTCAGAATCGGCAGCAGCGAGATCTTGGAGATCTTGAAGGAGATCCTGCCCCAGTTGCAGCAGCTCTTCTGCCGAAGCAGCCCGCAGCATCGTCTCGGCAGTGGCCCGGAGCGGCTCTGGGGAAACCCTGTGGTGAGTGGCCAATTCCGCCAGGGCCTGTTCCCATTGATCCCGTTGGGCTTGCACCACAGCCCGCTCTTCTGGGGAAAAGTCCAACCGCTCCAGCAACACCTGCAGAGCCACAGCCCCCACCAACAGGGGGGGGAAGCGCAGCACTGTAGAGGCGGATCCCGCCTGCTCCAAAAAGGCTTCCAAATCCGGGCCAGATCCCCTGTCCAGCAAGTCCTGCAAGTAGGCCAGCACCTCTTGGGGCGAGGTCAACCTGAGGATCCCTCGCACCTGTGCCCGCAAGTCTGCGGGGATCCCAAGGAGCTGCACCTGGACTTCGGCCCGCGCCTGCGCTTCTGCAATCAACTCCGGCAAATCTGCCGTTGCCCGACCGGCCTGCAACAAAACCTGGCTAGAGTCCTGCAACAGGCTGGCCGCTTCCACAAACAGCAGCACCTGAGGGACTTGCAGCGTTGGCCAAACCATGCTAGCCGGGCTGTGGATCCGCAGGGGATCCCTCCGATCCGGAATTGGCTGCTGTAGCAGGGTGAGCTGAGGTGGGCTTGTGCCAGTGCAGACCGATCAGAGCATCGTACAAAAAGCCCCAAAACTCTCCCTTCTCCCAGATCCCCAGCGTTTGCTGGCAGTTGCGCGCGTCCAGCTCAGGTTTGGCTGCCCAGTAGGCTGCTTGGTATTTGTACCAGGGAACAGAAGGCCAGAGATGGTGGATCAGGTGATAGTTTTGCCCCAACAGCAGAATGTTGGTCAGCCATCCGGGATAGACGCGGGCATTGTACCACCGCTCTTGGGATTGAAAAGGGCGATGGGGCAGGTAGTCAAAAAACAAGCCCAGCAAGAACCCCATGATAAAGGCAGGGGGTAGCCAATAGTTCATGATGTAGTCGGTGTAGCCGAAGTAGCTGGCCAGACCAAAGGTCAGGATAACCACCAGCCGACTCAAGCCCCACTCCAGCAGATCCCAGCGACCTTTCCGCCAGAGCTGCCGCTTAAAGAAAAACACCTCATGGTAGAAAAACCGCGGCGCGATCAGCCACAGCGGCCCTCCCGTTGAGACATAGTGATCGGGATCGTCTTCAGGATGGTTGACGTGGGCGTGGTGCTGCATGTGTACCCGCTTAAAGACGGGATAGACAAAACCCTGCAACAGGGCAGAGCCGTGTCCGAGTGCCTCGTTCAGAAAGCGGTTGCGGTGGGCCGAGCCATGGGAAGCATCGTGAATCACCGTGCCCAGAACATAGAGGGCCACAAAATTGAGCCAGAACACCATCCATTTGGGCCAGTGCCAAAAGGCGTACCCGCCAAAGCAAGAGGCCGAAAGCACCACCGCAGCCAAAAACATCAGCAAGGTGGGATTCCAAAATTCCGAGGGTGGCCCCAACAGCTCACGAGGCAATGCGAAAGGTTTTTGGGCTGGTTCAGCAGTAGCAGCAACAGTCATCGGCAGCCATCCTTAGGTGCGCACAGTGCAGACAGAGAGGATGGGTCGAGGCAGCGCGTCCCAGTCATCACACCGAAAAGAGATCGAAGAGATAAGTTTGTTAACTTTCGTTAGTATACGGCAGAGACCTGCCCAGCTTCTCAGCCCAAGCCTTATTTTCCTCACAACCCCAGCCATGGGGGCACCTTCCTCTCCTGGCCAAGGATTCCTGAAGGATCCCGGCAATAGCAAACTGCCCCTGAAGCCGGAGAAAAGCCGTAGTGTGAGGTTCTGTTGCAGCCTCTGTTGCAATTCATGTGCAGATTGCGAGGGGATCCCAGCAGGAGGGGTAATCTAAGAGTCGGTCAACCTGAGTTGAGGACGAAAACCATGATGCCTGTTGTCGCGCCGCTGGCTTTGACCGCTCAAACCAGCCCCTGGTCCCCCCTGAGCGCCGTGATCATTCTGCTCTGCACAGGGCTGGCTTACCTGAGCTTCAAATCCTCTTCTGGAGTGGCCTCAGAGACCGGGCCGGTACTGGGAATGACCTGGCCAGAAGTCATCGGGGTTGCCAGCTTTGGCCATTTGTTGGGAGTGGGGGTCGTTTTGGGCCTCTCTAACATTGGCGTTCTCTAGGTCGCCACTTCCTTTACATTTCTTGAACTTAGTCCGGATCCCTGCTGGATGATGTTAAGCTCTATTTTAATTCTGAAAGAAGCAGTTTCTTCAGCCGCATTTTCCCCTGAGGTTTGTTGCTATGTCAGCGATGGTGCTCCTGGCCAGTTTGCCGGAAGGCTATGAATTGTTTGACCCGCTGATCGACATTTTGCCGATCATCCCTGTTCTGTTTTTCCTGCTGGCTTTTGTCTGGCAAGCGGCAGTGGGCTTTAAGTAAAGCCATTGCTTTTACTGAGGTCGCAAAGGTCTCAAAGGCCTGGGTGGTCTGGAGAAAACTCAAGCAAACCTAAAGGGCTTCCCCCAGCTTATCTCCTAAGTTGGGGGCTCTTTGCTTTGCCCATTTATGGTCATTTCGATTCAAACTAGGACACTGCACCCACGCCTAAAACGTTAAATGCACCGTGCCAGAAGGCCTTTCAAGGACTCCGTCCCGCTAGCGCGAACAGTAGCTCAGGTGTCTTGCCCTGAACTAGAACGACTGTAAACGACTATAAAAACAACAAGCCGTCTCGCCACTGTCCACATGACTCCCAAAGGTGGGCCAGGGATCCGGCGCTAGGGTTCGCGGTCGAGGACACCGGTAATCCAGAGAACCCCTGCCAAGCAGACGAAGTGGGCAAACGTCACGTTGATGTTGGCGGCCAGCAGCAGCACTCCTGTCACCTGGTTGGCCTGGGTGCGGGAAAACATGCGCGCCAACAGCTCGCCCACTTGGGCTTCCATACCAATCAAAGCAAGGAAGGCCCCAATGAGGCTGACATAGGTGACCAACTGCAACTGCTTGGGCAAATCCAATTGGCTTAGGGCATCAGCAGAAGCTGAGCGGCGCTCCGCGTGGAGCAAGTAGCGCCAGTTGAAAAATAGACCGGCTGCCAGGGTGAGCAATGTAAACAAGGTGAACCAGAAGGCGATGACAGCCCCCAGCGAGTCATCTCGATAGACGGTATTTTGGCCGATTAAAAAGCCAAACCACAGCAGCAGCGCCGTCGCCCCCAAGATTGCCTGGAACCAAAACCCAAAGCGACGAGTCATGCGCAAACGAGATTTCATCCGCTCGATAGCCGCCCGTACTGACGGCGACATGGGCTCGTTCATCTTTTTCCCCCGCTCGCCTGGATGAACACCAACGTTCGCTTCCAGCCTATCTTCATTCTCCGGCCCCAGTCACCAAATTTTCGGGCTGGAGGCCTGCACCATAGCCGCAGGCTTGGTGTCGGGAGGAAAGCCCTCCTCCATATAGGTTTTGCTGGTCAAAAGTCTGGATAAACTACAATAAGCCCATGAGCCAGACTATCTCTGTACGTTGCAAGCTGATAGTCCCACAAGAGTTGCGTCAA
>NZ_JBSSCS010000039.1:0-25573 GCF_054060015.1 Thermostichus sp. MS-CIW-25 | reverse complement strand
AGGTTCTGGGACGCCGGGGCTGGTGGCCTCATCAGCGCTTTACTACCCTATCCCCACCACCACCACCCCGTCAAGATATCCAACCCAAAATTTTTGGCAAGTTTTTGGCGAGAATAGCAGGGAAGAGAAGAAATAAAACTGTTTGAATATTGACATTCTGACTGCAGAGTTAATAAGATGGTTGCGAGGGTCAGGTTTTGGAGAAACTGCGATGCTGACTTTGCGTAAGCGGGAAGAGAGGGGTCATGTCAAGCTCAGTTGGCTTGATACTTACCACTCATTTTCTTTCGGGGAGTACTACGACCCTCGCTACATGGGCTTCCGGGCTTTGCGGGTGATTAACGATGACCGAATCCGCCCGAGTGCTGGCTTTCCGACCCATGGGCACCGGGATATGGAGATCGTTACTTATGTTTTGGAAGGGATCCTTGAGCACAAAGACAGCTTGGGCACGGGATCTGTGATTCGTCCTGGCGAAATTCAACGGATGACAGCGGGCACAGGGATCCAGCACAGCGAGTACAATCACTCGGCGGATGAGGAGGTTCATCTGCTGCAAATTTGGATTTTGCCGGAGCAGGAAAACCTAGATCCCAGTTATGAACAAAAAGCGACGGGTTTAGCAGAGCATCCCAATGAGTTTTGTTTAATTGCCTCTCGGGATGGACGCCAGGGATCCGTGATTGTGCATCAGGATGTGAATCTCTACGCGGGGTTGATTAAGCCGGGACACACCATCTGCCAATATTTGGATGAGAAGCGCTACGGATGGCTGCAGGTGGCTCGCGGCAATGTGACCCTAAATGGCTTGTTTTTGCGAGAAGGAGATGGCGTGGCTATTGCTAGGGAAAGCGAGCTCAACCTTTTCAGTGAGAAAGGTGCTGAGGTGCTGCTGTTTGATTTGGCCTGAGGATGACTTTTGGCTAAGTTCTGGCCGTTTGCCTCAAGTTCATAGTCGTTTCAGGCTGGGGTGAGACGTCCGGGCTACTGAGAGAAGCCTTCTGACCTGTGCATTATTGCTCCGCAACGCTAACGCGAAGGCGCGACCGACGCTTCGGGTGTGGGCGCAGTGTCTTAGTTCGAATCGAGGTGGCCATAGGTCTTTTGGGATCCCAACTTTTTCTGCTGCTTTCAAGTCCTTTCAGGGGGAGAAGTGGATCCTTTTTTCTTCAGGGTCTTGCTGAGTGAACTGAGAAAGAACTTGCTGCCAAAGTTGAGCAGTCTGGGATCCCTTTCCTTTGGCGTACAGGAGGCGGGCTCCTTCCTGTTGGGGATGGGGCTGTAGGCACAGCCAGAGGTAGGTCGCAGGCAGATGGCGGAGGTACTGGGGCCACTCAATGGCGGTGATCCCACCTTGGCTCCAAAGTTCTTCTAGCCCTAGGTCTTCCAGGAGTGTGGACTCTCTCCCACCGGCGCGAGCGGCAGAAGAGGGCTCCAGACGGTAGAGATCGCAATGGAAAAGAGGGATCCGTCCGGTGTGGTATTCCTGCACCAGCACGAAGGTGGGGCTGTCGATGGGTTCAGGGATCCCTAAGCCCTGCCCCAGCCCCTGCACAAAGGTGGTTTTGCCGCTGCCCAGATTACCTTCGAGAAGAATGACCAAGCCGGAAGTGGAGCCGAGGCTGCGGCTGGGAGGGGGAGATTTTTGTTGACCTAAAGGGGCGAGGAAGCCAAGGGCGGCTTGAGCTACGAGGGCCCCTAGTGATTGGGTAGCAGCGGCGGATGGCAGCAGCAGAGGGGAGGCTTGCTGCCAGGGCTCTTCATTCTGTTCGCTGGCCATGGCTTACAACTCCTTTGGGGCGGGGATCCCAGGCGAGGAAGTTGCCTCGTTTGGGTGAACAGAAACGCGTTTGGGAGCTGTCAAGATTGCGGCCAGGCCTGCTCCAATGAGCAACAGGCTCACCCCCTGCGCCACCCGCAGGGATCCCAGCATGAGGCTATCGGTGCGCAGGCCTTCGATCCAGAAGCGCCCCAGGCTGTACCCCACCAGGTAGAGGCCCAAGAGGGTGCCGGGGGGAAGCTGGCGCCGGTAGCTTAAAAAGAGCAGGAGCCCGAAGAGACCAAAGTTCCAGAGGGATTCGTACAAAAAAGTGGGATGGACGCGCGATCCATCAGGCAGCTGCAGTTGTACCCACAGAGGGCTATCCGGAGGCAACACCTTTCCGTAGGCTTCGTTGTTGAAGAAGTTGCCCCAACGTCCGATCCCCTGACCAAGGCTGAGGGAGGGAACAAGGCAATCGGCTAGCAACCAAAAACTCAGCCGGTGCCGCCGGGCGAACAGGTAAAGCGCCGCACTGCCGCCGATCAAGGCACCGTGAATGGCAATGCCCCCCTGCCAGAGGGCCAAGACCTGCCACCAAGGGCCATCTCGATAGCGTTCCCACTCAAAGGCCACATAGTACAGGCGAGCAAGGGGCAGGGATCCAACCACCAACCACACCAGCAGATCAGGCATGGAACTGGGGGGAAGGCCACGCCGAGCTGCCAGATGGCGAGCCAGGAGCAAGCCCAACACCATTGCCAGGCCGATCAATAAGCCATACCAGCGCAGGCTGAGCGGCCCCCAACTAAACACAACCGGGCCGGGGGATTGTAAGACCAAAGTCATGACCGTGGGGACATTCCTGAGCAGATCCCTTTAGCCCACTCTACCCGCTCTGCAAGGCTGTGCAGAAGACCTGCCCTCACCCCCAGCCCCTCTCCCAGAGGGAGAGGGGAGTTAGGAACCGAGGCAAGGTACGAGCTGACTGCAGTTGGAGGGAGAGGGATCCGCTCAGAGCAAGGCGACAATGTTAGAATGCAGGCTCGATTTTCCACCACGACTCCTGGGGGGGATGCGGGTTATGGCCCGGAAAGCCGCTGCTGTGAACACTGCTGATGACTCGGACAAATTGAATTCAGAAAAACGCAAAGCCCTGGAGCAGGTGTTAAGCCAGATCGAGCGGAATTTCGGCAAAGGGGCAATCATGCGCCTGGGAGATGCCACCCAGATGCGGGTGGAGACCATACCCAGTGGGGCCATCACCCTCGACTTGGCCTTGGGCGGAGGTTACCCAAAAGGGCGGATTATCGAAGTCTTTGGGCCGGAATCTTCTGGGAAAACTTCAATTGCCCTACATGCCATCGCCGAAGTGCAAAAACAAGGGGGAACGGCAGCTTTTGTGGATGCGGAACATGCGCTGGATCCCACTTACGCAGCAGCTTTGGGGGTTGATATTCAAAACCTGTTGATCTCCCAGCCGGACACGGGGGAGGCCGCCCTGGAGATTGTCGATCAGTTGGTGCGCTCGGCAGCTGTGGATATCGTGGTGGTGGACTCGGTAGCAGCGTTGGTGCCCCGGGCTGAGATCGAAGGGGATATGGGAGATGCCCATGTGGGATTGCAGGCGCGCCTGATGAGCCAAGCGCTGCGCAAGATTGCCGGAAATGTCAGCAAAACCGGATCCATCGTTCTTTTCTTAAACCAATTGCGCTCCAAAATTGGCGGCATAGGCTATGGCCCCCAGGAGACCACCACCGGCGGCAATGCCCTTAAGTTTTATGCGTCGGTGCGGCTAGATATTCGCCGCGTTCAAACCCTGAAAAAAGGTGCGGAAGAATACGGGATCCGAGCGCGGGTCAAGGTGGTGAAAAACAAAGTTGCCCCCCCTTTCCGGCGGGCAGAATTTGACATCATTTTCGGCCAAGGGATCTCCAACATCGGCTGCATTATCGATCTGGCAGATGAGATGGGCATTCTCAAGCGCCGCGGCTCTTGGTACAGCTACAAGGAGGAAAATGTTGCCCAAGGAAGGGACAATCTGGTTGTCTACTTGAAGGAAAACCCAGAGCTCCTAGCGGAGGTGGAAGCGGCTGTGCGGGAGAAACTTTCTGCGGGGGTGACGGTTTCCGCCAGCCGGCTGGCAGCGATGGAGGAGGGAGAGCAGGAAGAGAATGAGGATGCGGTCTTTGTAGAGGAAGAGTTCTGAGGGAGCAGCTAGCTGTTCAGGGAGCGCTTCCTGAGCGAGATCGCCGCTGGCGCAGGGCCTCGTAGAGCAACAACCCCCCCGTCATAGCGACGTTCAGAGATTCGACACCCTCGGCCATAGGGATCCGCACCTGTGCATCAGCCTGTTGGATAGTCGCTTCCCTCAGGCCAGCCCCTTCGTTGCCCAGGAGAAAAAGGGTAGGGCGGGTGAGATCTTGATCCCAGTAGCAGTTTGCTGTGGGGGAGAGGGTAGCAGCCAAGACTTGGATCCCGTGGCAACGGCAGCTCTGGATCCAGGCGGCTAGGTCGGGCACGACTTGGGGCGGACGGCGAAACCACTGGCCGGCAGAGGCCCGCAAGACTTTGGGGTTTTCGGGATCGACGCTGTCTGCGCTGAGCCAAAGGCCATCGGCTCCTGCGGCAGCCACGACTCGGATGAGGGATCCCAAATTGCCCGGATCTTGCAGCGTTTCCACCACGAGGCCCAAACGTACCCCGGACAAGGGGGGAGAGGGAATCTGCCGACTGACGGCCACGGCCACAGCTCCTTCGGGAGACTCGGTGGTACAGAGCGCTGCCATGACTTCTGAGCTGACGGCCTGCCGCCGTAGACTCTTGGGCAGATTGGCCAGCAATTGTGGGTAACGCTCAGCCCACTCAAGCGTGTAGCAGAGAGCCTGCAGGGGCCAGCCAACTCGCAGGGCTTCTTCGATGAGGTGGGATCCCTCTACCAAAAAGGCGCCCTGTTCTCGCCGACCTTGGCTGCGGTGCAACTGCCGCAACTTTCGGATCCAGGGGTTTTTCGGGCTGGTCAGCAGTAAGGACTCCGTCCCGCTAACGCGATCAGAAACCATGGGGCAACAGTCAGTCTCTTGCTTGGAGATAATCCTTTTCTCCCTCAGGAAAGCTGAGGGTTGATGGCTCGGAGCACCTGGGAAGCACCACGATGGAAGGTTTATTTAACCGTATCGACGCAGCCGCTGGATAAAAAATCCATCCCGATCCTGTCGGTGGGGCCAAATGAGCAGGGGATCCCCTTCAGCAGCCCAATTGGGGTGGCTGTCGAGAAAGGCTTGAATGATCTCCTCGTTTTCGGCAGGGTGCAGCGTGCAGGTAGCGTACACCAACACCCCGCCCGGCTTAAGCCAACGGGCTGCCACCTGCAGAAGCTGAGCTTGCAGGTGGGCCAATTCAGGGATCCGCTCTGGAGTCTGCCGCCAGCGAGCGTCAGCATGGCGGTGCAAGGTGCCTAGGCCGGAGCAGGGGGCATCCAGCAGTACGCGGTCAGCACTCTGCCAGGGGGGCAAGGGGGCAGGGGGTAAGGACTCCGTCCCGCTGACGCGATCGGCAGCAGCGCTCAGGGATAACAGGTCGATGGCCAGGGAACGAATCGAGGTCAAGCCCAAGCGATGGGCATTTTCCTCCAGGCGCCGCAGACGGTGGGGGTGGCGATCCAAAGCCCAGATTTCCCCCCGATCCTGCATGTGTTGGGCTATTTGGGTGGTCTTGCCGCCCGGAGCAGCGCAGCAGTCGATCACCCGCTCCCCTGGCTGGGGATCCAGCCAATGCACCACCTGCTGGGCACTGGCATCCTGAACGCTCCACCACCCTTGGGCAAAGCCGGGTAGGGCCGTGATGTCGCCAGCATGATCCTGAAGTCGCAAGGCACCCGGCACCTCGGAGATGGGGAGGGCAGGGATCCCGGCTGCTGCCAAGGCTTGAATGACTTTATTCACATCTGCCCGCAGTGGGTTGACCCGCAAATCCAGGTGGGGTGGCTGATTAAACCAAGCACACAACTGCTCCGTTTCCACCGGCCCCAGGCGCTCCCACCATAGGCTCACCAACCAGTCGGGAAAGCTGTGCCGGATCCCCAAAGCCTGAATTGGGTCGGCTGGCAGAGTGTCCTCGAGGGGCTTGAGGGGATCCTTCTCTGGCTGATCCAACACTTGCCGCTGGTAGGCGCGCAAGATGCCGTTCACCACCCCTGTCAGGGATCCCAGCCCCATCTGGCGGGCCAATTCCACGCTGGTGTGGATGGCAGCGCTGGGGGGGATGTGATCCAAAAAAGCCAGCTGGTAGAGGCCAAGGTGCAGAATGAGCCGCAAATCGGGCGGTTGCTTGTGGGCAGGACGTTGGGCAAAGCAGTCGATTAGGGCGTCGAGGGTGCGACGACGGCGGGTAACGCCGTACACCAGCTCGCTGACCAGGCGGCAGTCGGCAGGGATCAGGCGGCTGTGGGCCAACAGGTGCTCTAGCACCACGTCAGCATAGGCGTTTTGCCGCTCGATCTTCTGCAAGGCCAAGAGGGCCAGTTGACGTGCGTTCATGGTCGCCCCAAAAGGTTTTCCCATTCTCCCCCCTGGGCGATACTGGAGAAGCCCCTAAGGGATCCCAATCATGCCTTACACCAGCGCCTTCTTAGAGGTGATCCCCGCCATCGACCTTTTGCAGGGCCGCGCCGTGCGCCTTTACCAGGGGGATTACGCCCAGGCAGAACAGGTGGCCGATGACCCCATCCAGCAGGCCGAAGCTTGGGCGGCACAGGGTGCCCCTCGCCTGCATGTGGTCGATCTGGACGGAGCCAAAAGCGGGGATCCGATTAACCTGCCTACCATCGAGCGCCTGGTGCGCCAACTGGCCATCCCGATTCAGGTGGGAGGTGGGATCCGATCCCTGGAACGGGCGCGGCAGTTGCTGGAGCTGGGGGTGGATCGGGTGATCGTTGGCACCCTAGCCGTAGAGGATCCCGACACCCTGGAGGCTATGACCCAAGCCTTCCCCGGTCGGGTTTGGGTGGGGATCGACGCTCGGCAGGGGCAAGTGGCCACCCGCGGCTGGCTGAGCACCACTCCCCTGCGGGCTCCTGAGCTAGTGCAACGGGTGCAAGCCCAAGGAGCTGCCGGGATCATCTATACCGACATTAGCCGGGATGGCACCCTGGCCGGGCCCAATTTAGAACAGCTGCGCCAGATCCTAGCCGTCTCTCAAGTGCCTGTAATTGCTTCGGGAGGGATCGGCTCGCTGACCGATTTGCTGGCTTTGTTGAGCTTGCCCCGTTTGACAGGGGCCATTTTGGGCAAGGCCCTCTACTCAGGGGCGATCTCCTTGCAGGAAGCTTTGCGAGCAGTGGGGCCGGGCCGTTGGCAGGATCTGCCGCCGGAAACCGGATCCCTGTGGGCCTAGATGTCCACCTCGACGCCGAGCGGAAAGCAGCCTCAGCAATGCCATACTGGGCAAAATCGACAGGCAACTGCATGCAACCAACACTGGCCATCGGTGAAGGTTTTCCAAGACATTTTTGTTTTTTTGTTTTTCAGGTCATGTCCTTTCCCGCACTTCGCCCTGCTGTTCGAGCTTTACAACCCGAGTTGGTGACCTGGCGCCGCCACATCCACAAGTATCCTGAGCTGGGCTTCCAGGAGAAGCAAACCGCCGCCTACATCAGCCAGCGCCTGAAAAGCTGGGGGATCCCGCACCAGACCGGCATTGCCCACACCGGCATCGTGGCCACCATTGAGGGAGAGCAGCCGGGGCCGGTTTTGGCGCTGCGGGCCGATATGGATGCCCTGCCCATTCATGAGGCCAATGAAGTCGAGTACCGCTCCGCCATCCCCAACGTCATGCACGCCTGTGGCCACGACGGCCATACGGCCATTGCTATGGGCACCGCCAAGCTGCTGCAACAGCACCGTCAACACCTCAAGGGCACAGTCAAGGTCATTTTTCAACCTGCCGAAGAAGGCCCCGGCGGAGCCAAGCCCATGCTGGAGGCGGGGGTTCTGAAAAACCCGGATGTGGAAGCCATCCTCGGCCTACACCTGTGGAATAATCGCCCTCTGGGCACTATTGGCGTGAAAAGTGGCCCCTCGATGGCCTTTGCCGACCGCTTTCAGATTCAGGTGATCGGGCGAGGCGGACATGCTGCCCTTCCCCAGCAGACGGTAGATGCCATTGTGGTGGGATCCCACATTGTCAATGCTTTGCAGACCATCGTCTCCCGCAGTGTGGATCCGCTGCAGCCGGCGGTGGTGACGGTGGGCCGCTTCCGGGCTGGCGATACCTTTAACGTCATTGCCCCTAGAGCTGAGATTTGGGGCACCGTGCGCAGCTTTCAGCCGGAAGTGCGGGATTTGATCTCAAAACGTATGGAAGAAATCGTTGCCGGCATTTGCCAAGCCTACGGGGCCACCTACGAGTTTCGATTCGAGCGGGGCTATCCGGCGGTTCAAAACGATCCTGCTATGGCAGCTCTGGTGGAACAAGCTGCCCGCCAGGTGTTTGGCCCAGAGGCGAGGATCATCCCAGAAATGACCATGGGCGGCGAGGACGTCTCCTTTTTTCTCAACGAGGTGCCCGGCTGCTACTTTTTTTTGGGATCCGCCAACCCCGCCAAGGGACTGGACTATCCCCATCACCATCCCCGCTTTGATTTTGATGAAGCTGCCCTTGGCCTTGGCGTGGAGCTCTTCCTGCGCTGCATTGAGAACTATACTGGCCAAGCCCTGAGTTAGCTTCAACGGTGGGAAGCCCCGCACTGTATTTGCGAATTGTGTTTACCCAAGAGCAAAAGAGACGCTAGGCGAACAGTGTTGGGATGAAAGCCGTCCAAGATATACCTCTCTGGAGAGTTTCCCCGGTCTGTCCCTGCCGTGGGATGCACGGTGGCAGCACGCGGAGACCTCTGCATAGACAAGTCTGTGAAGCGTGAAGCCCGCCCTAGGGGCGTCTACCCCGGGAGTCGTTCACCAGGCATTTTGGGTTGCGCTGGAACGGCGATCCCCAGCTTGACAGGAGTCTGGAATGGCTAGGGCCTGAGCAGGTCAGCCCCTCCGCTACCAGGGAGCAGCAAAGGTTGCATGGGTTCTGGGGTGGGTAGGGCGGGGACAGGATTCAAGTCGGCGGGAATGTAGAGGGGTTTGGGGTCGGGATCCCCACCGAAGGCCAGCACAAGGGCTTCCAGCAGGGCCTGTCGCTGTTGCCGGTTCAGGGATTGTACAACGGCTTTGTCTTGGGCGTAGGGGTTGACCGTGAGGCGGTCGGCACCGGGATACCGTTGGGCGATGATTGGCTCATTGGCATCAAAATAGTCCGCCAGAGTCAGTTGCCAGTCAAAGCGGTCGGTGGGGGAGCGACCGGCCACCTGCAGGTGATAGATCATCATTCGCCGCACCAAAGTATCCTCTTCGGGTGCGGGGCCGCCATCGTTGGGGTTAATAGGGGTGTAGGTGTTTTCCAGGGGCAGATCCGGCAGAGCTTCGTATACCTGCCGCGCTGCTTGGGGAATCAGCCGCAACTGAGCATAGGCAGGCCCGGATCCCAGTAGAACCGCAACGGCAATGCCCAGCAAACCTGGCAAAAGGGCTTGTTTCCTCATCCTGCTCGCCCCAAAACTTGTTTCTGTGAAATGAATTGTATTGCAATCAAGCAGTGGTTTCGGATTGTAGATTTGGCAGATTCAGCGATTGAGATCAGGCCACAGTTGGAGTTTTGGGCCATTGCTAATCAATGCTGAGTCCGTCCACTACCTGAGGTTGAGGACGCGGTTTGAGAGGGGCTGACTGAGCCAAGCGATCCCGCTGGTGGTGTTCTTGAGAATGCCTTTGCCAGAGGCCGAGAATATCCAACGTTTCGCCGCCATGCTGCGTGTAGCGCTGCCGCACTTTGCACAGTACAGGGGTATTGACGCACACACCGGAGACGATCACCTGACCTTTGCTCAAGGCGGGCAATTCCTGCAACAGATCCCGCCCGGCAGCCTCGACACTGTGGCGCAAATTTTCCTGATCGGCAGGGTTGACAATTCGCATCAAAAATTGGCTCATGCATTGAGACAGAATATCCGAGTCCAACTTGCCAGGGCGTTGCGTGATCAGCCCTACTCCCAGTCCAAACTTGCGTCCTTCGCTGAGGATGGTGCGCAGCACCTGTTTGCAACGGGAAGGCTCGTGGGCAGGGGCAAACCGATGGGCCTCTTCCAGCAAAATAAAGACGGGATAAGGCAAGTAATTTTCGTCCCCCGGCTGGATCTTGCCTTTGTGGGTATTGATCCGAGCATAGTTGGCCTGGCGCAAGATGGCAGCAGCGATCACCTGCTGTTCTTCTTGGCTGATCTCATGCATTTGCAGGATGGTTACCTGCCCCGGCTCAAACAAGTCTTTGGGGGCCAGATGTTCTACATTGCTGAAATAAGGAGAGCGGTCGATCTGTTCTAATTTCCACTCCAAGGCGGCGGCTGAGGATCCTTGGGATCCATCTTCTGCAGAATCGGCTTCATTTACGGCATCGATTAAATCCTGAATCGTCCAGCGGAGTGGGTTAAATTGAGTTGTTTTGCGAAAGGCTTTCTCCAGAAAAGATTTCTGTCGGTCAGTGGTCTCTGGCAGCAGGGTCAGAATATCAAAGAAGTTAAGAGAAGATACACGAATCTTAATTTCCTGCGGTGAAAGAACCTTGACTTTAGGACGGTAGCCGTCTTCCCCAAAAAACTTGGGGTGGGACTGCATTTCTGCCAGCGTGTGGTATTCCCCGTGGGGATCGAAAATGAGGACGGCAGCTCGGTTTTTGGGCAACAATAGCTCTTCGATCAAAACCCCTGCTGTATAAGATTTACCGGATCCCGTCCCCGCCAAAATGGCCAGATGGGTGCTGACCATTTCCTTGACGTCCAGTACTACGGGCACTGCTCCCTCATCGCGCAACAACAGGCTGCCCAAGTGAGCACCCCCAATGGCTGTTTCATCTCGTTTGTTCAAAATTGATTTCAGCAGACGATTGGAGGCCAGAAAAACCTTGGCACCGGGATCCGGAGCGCGGCGGGGGTTAATAAAGCCCATCTTCTGATTGAAATAGCCGATGACCTCGACGGTAACCGCATAGATTTCCGGATTGGGATGGGTGAAGCCCACCAGAGCCACAATGGTGCTGGGATCGATTTCGGTATCGGCAAAGATGCGATCGGGAATGTGATCCAGGAGTTGAACCTGGCTAATTTTGCCCAAGATTTGCAGCGTTTGCAATTGGGGATCCTGGACTTCGTAGTAGACGAAATCGCCCACCTTTACCGCTTGGGTATTGGAAGTGATGAAAACATATTGGTTAGAGGTTTCTCCAGGCCCTTTGACGGTGCCAATTACCTCTGGAGAGTCCTCAGTTGGAGAGAGGGTGGCTTCTGGATGGTGGCCATTATCGGTGATTTTTTGGGGCATTAGCGCATCGCTCCTACAGTCATTTTCCAGGCCAATTCTTTGCTTAAGATTTGCAGAGCTCGCCGTTGAGCTGGATCGGCAAACATCGGCGTAATGTCGTTCAAGACTTGGTAGATCAAATGATTGGCAAAGTTGCCGCCACTACTCAGCAGCAAACCATAGTAGGAAAATTGGGTTTGACCTTGGGGATCCTGGTGAAAGCGCAGGATCTCTTCCCGGCTCATGCGAAAAACCGGCGTGTTTACAGGCACCACCACGCGTGGGATCCCTTGTCGGCCACAGCGGCGCTCTTCATCCAGAGCCCCGATTAAAACCACCGAGAGTAGCGTGCGCACCTCATTCTGCAAATCGGGGGAAAAATAGGGATCCGGCTGGCTGGAAAGACGCGGCCCAGAATTGAGGAACATCGGGTTCAGAAGCTGTGTGTTGTAGACCAGACCTACGGCCCAGTGTCGCCGGTCGCTTTCTAGCTTGACAAAGCTGCCGAAGCCATAGTCATCAGGAGTCGGCGGATTTTTGACTTCTAAAGCATCGTCCACCTGCACCACGTAATCACAGTGATTGTTGGAGCGAACCACCTTTCCCAATCTCATCGGACTCGTCTCCGTTGTAGTTTACTCACCGTTTTCCGGGATAGCCTTAGGTTCAGCTTCTCGCGAGCGGCCCAATCTTGCATGAGACGCAAGAAAAGGTTGCGATCCTCATTGCGGATAACGGCTATTTGATCGGCTGTCTCCAGCACATAAGGATAACCTCGCCCAATCACCACCTCACAGCGAACCAGATCCAACAACCAGTCCAACAGTCCTGCCTCATAAACCCAAACGGGTATTTCCAGGCGAGCCGGAAAGTTGTCATTGGTGCGCAGGTAAACAAATCCCACTCGCTCTCGCATTTCTTGGTAGCGATTGAGGATCCCATCTTGGGGGTTGAGGCTGCCGCCGCGGGCACAGATGAAAAAAGGCGTACGATCCCCCCAATCCAACCAGGGGCTGAGCAGTTGCGCATCGTGAAGCTGTGGAGCTTCGGGTAGGTCAAAACAATGCTTCAGCAACGCCACCAAATCGGAAGTGTAGGTGGTGTCTATGTAGGCCACGATAGGGATCCGGCTTTGCTCGCTGGCCCGCAAAAGCTGGAGCAAACACTGCACATAGAAATCTTGGCTTTCTGGCTCGAAGACTTCGGCAAAAGTAGCCACCAGCGCCCCATCCAAAAAGGCCAATTTTCGGGATCCCGGTTGGGATTTTTGAATGTATTCTACGAGTCTCTCGATTTCCATTTGAAAGCGGCGCATGTTAACTATTCGCTCTTTCGGTTCACCGCTGCTGTCGGATCCCAAGTCTCTTGGGGTTAATACATCCACTTGGATGTCTTTTTCGTACAAGCCTGCTGCGCAGTGATAATTTTCATACCAGCCGATTTGCACCAGCGCCACCGGTATTGACAGATCTTTGCTGGGATAAATCTGGGATCCATCCACAGCAAAGGTGGGAATATTTTCAATGACCGATTTCGCCCACTCACGGCTTTCTTCGTAATTGGCCCATTCCTGCTCAAAAGGGATCCTCCAATTGGAGTAGCGATCCCACTCTGCAGTAGGTAAAGCGCCTGGGAAAGGGAATGGAGCTATTTTTTCGGCAATCTCTAGGCTTGACCACTGGCACAAGCTTTCCATGGCCTGCTTATAGTATTCTCTGCGCTCCGACAGCCTTTGATCAAAAGTGGCAAAGGCCTCCCGCTTCTGCTGCAGCACCGCCAGGATCCGGTCGGCTCTAAACACCATGGGCGGGATCCCTCCCTACCGACTTGGATCCGGAGTGCCTTTCCACCCGAATAACATTTTCTGTCATTTGCTCAAAGGTATCGTCGTGGCTGATAACAAATAGCTGCTCAAAAGATCGCAGGTTGGTGATGGCCTCTGCCAGCCGCTGTCGCCGTTGGGCATCCATATTGGTGGTGGGCTCATCGAAAAAGGCAATATTCAGTTGTCCCAACACCTTGAGTAAAGCCAAGCGCACTGCCAAGGCCGCCGACATTTGCTCTCCCCCGGAAAGGCTGGCAAACCGTCGTTTGGGGCTGCCGGCTTCTTGAACGCGGATCTCATAATCGGCTTCCCAGGTCAGGGTGACGTTGGGACGGTTGAGAATTTCTCGGAAGAGGTGATCGGCAGTATGGTTGATCTGCTGCAGGTAGTATTGGGTAATTTGAGGGCCGGCTTTTCTATAGGTATCTCGGCTAAACTTGATAAAGCGGTGCAGGCGTTCTCTCTCAGTTTTTTCGGCCTCGACTTGCTTTAAGCTGGCCTTGGCCTGTTCCAATTGCCGCAACTTTTCCTCAATTTTGCTCAGTTGAGGAGCTAAGCTCTCCAGGCGGGCTTGGGCTTCGGCTTTTTGAATTTCAGTGGCCTGCAAAAGGGATCGAAGGCGCTCATGCTCCTGCGGTTGATACAGAGCAGCTAAGGGATCCCGTGCTGCGCGAAGTTGGGAAAGCTGAGTTTTCAGTTGCTGCCGCTGGGCGTTTAGCTCGGCCAGTTCCTGTTCCCGTTGGGGAAGCAATTTGGCGATGGGTTCCGCCCGCAGATAGCACTCGTGATCCACTCGGTATCGTTCGCGTTCTTCCTGCAGGGATCCCAGCTCTCGATCCAGATGCTCCGTTTGGCATAGGGCCTCCTCGATAGGGTTGAGTGCGGCCTGTAAATCCTGAAGCTGCTGCAGGCAGTCGGCCTGCATTTGTAAATACTGCTTTTCCTGTTTTAGCTCTGCTTTGAGCCGTTCGGCTTGACTTCTGGGATCCCCCAGAGCCTTCAACGTTTCGGCGGCTTTTTCAATTTGGGCCTGCAGGTCATCTTTGGATCCCTCTGTTTGTTCCCAGCGGTCGATCTGGGCTTGTTTTTCTTGCTTGGCTTTCTGGATTTGATCTAGGGCCAACTGGGCCGCTTGGAGTTCATCTTGCCGTCGGGGCAAACTTTGGGCAAGAGGCTGCATGCGGATAAAGGTCTCGTAGTTGTTGCGGTGCCGGCCTTGTTCTTCCCGCAAAGCTGCAATTCTTTCATCCAGATCTGAAAGCGGTTGCAGCTGCTCTTCTAGGGCTTGTATCTGCTGTTGGAGTTGCTGAACATGGGCCGCTATTTGTTGATATTCTTGCTCAACCCTAGACTTGCGGCTGAGATCTCTTTCCAAGCGCTGGATTTGCCCTCTGGGATCCCCCAGTTCTTGCAGCGCCTGGCCAATTTCCTGTTGTTGCCGAAGGAAGGTGGGCTCAGCCTCAAGATCCCAGTGAAGATCATCAATTCTGCTTTGTCGTTCAGCTTGCAACTGCAGCAGTTGCTGAATTTGGGCTTGTAAATCGGGTATTTGTGCGGTTAGGCCGAGCAAGGGTTGCAAAGTCCTGAGTTGTTTTTGGATGTTGGACAACTGCTGACGAAGTTGGGGCTCGGAAGTTTGGGGAGCCAGATCCTGCAAAATCTGATGGATGGACTGGAGCAACTGTTGGCTGAGTGCTGAAGATTGAGTGAGTACCTCTGGGATCCGCTGCCACAGAGATTGAAGTTGGGGATAGTTGTGTCGCTGCGCTTCCAATTCGTCCAGAAGTTGCCGGATGCTGTGATGGTGTTGAGCCAATTGATCCGAGCCCTGCTCAAAAAGGGCTTGTAGCTCCTGTTGAAATTGACGAGCTGCGGCAATGCGGCTGAGCTGAGTTTGCAATCGCTCCTGTTGAGTTTCGAGCGCAGGAATGGCAGCTACCCGCTCCAAATCCGCCTGCCGTTGTCTCAGTTGGAGCTGCAGTTGTTGCAATTGGACTTGGCCTTGTTCCTGCTCCGTTTCCCGTTGTTTGAGTTCAAGGCGCAGAGCCTGAAAGGAAGCCAACTTCTCGCCAAGTTGAGAGTGGCGCTGCTCCAGGGAGGCCTGCCGTTCACACAGGGGTTGCAGCTCAAGTTTTTCCGCCTCCATTTTTTGGAAGATCTGGAGTTGTTGCTGATATTCGGATCCCTGCAGCTCCAATCGATGCAGTTGATGTTGCAAAGTTTCCCGTTGAGCCAGTAAAGTTTGTCGGGTTCGCCGCAGCGCTTCCTGCTCTGCAATGAGGGTTTCCAACTGCAAATAACGGTTGTAGGTCAATTGATGCTGCCGACATATGGCCTGGGCCTGTTCAGCTTCTTGCACTCGGCTTTGTAGCAGTTGACAGCGCTCGGCGTGGGCTGTCCATTCTGCCTGGATCTGTTCCCATTCGCGGTGCAGGTGTAGCAACGTGTTGAGCTGTTGAGTCCAATAGGTCTGCTGACGCTCTAGCTCCTCTTGGGCCTGAATTTGCGGGGTTAGCTCCTCTAGCTCCTGCTTCCAGCGCTGCTGTTGGCTTAACTTTTCTTGAAGTCTTGCCAGTTGGTTTTCAATATGCTGTTTTTGCGAGAGCAAAGCATCCCGCTGTTTCAGCCACTCCAAGCGTTGCTGTTGCTGTTTTTCCAGCTCCCGCAAGCGAGCTTCTGTGGCCAAAAAATGCTGAGATCCCTCCCAGTATTGCTGTTGCTGCGCTTGAGCTTGCCTGGCCTCTGCCCATAACTTTTCTGCCTGCTCAAGAGATACCTGAAGCAGGGATCCCTTTTGCTCCAGTTGGGCAATCTGGTGATCTAAAGTTTGGATTTGCTCAAGCCATTTCTCCAGTCGCTCGATCTCAAGCTTAACCTGATCCAGAGTGTGGATCGATTGACTCAAGCGCTCTTGCCAATAACTCAGTTCTTGTTGGATTTTCTGCCGCTCCGCTTGCAGCGGATCCCACTCCTGTAGCTGTTGGCGGAGCAATTCAATTTGATGATTAATGGCCTGAATCTGCGCCTCGCTGTATTTTTCGACCGCCAACAGGTCTTTGGCTACCTGCTGGTACTCTTCCACCTTTAAGATGCGATCGAAAACTTCTTTGCGATCTCGACCGGTTTTGAGAAAGTCTGCCGTGAAAGTCCCTTGGGGCACCCCAATCGTTGTGGCAAAGAGCCGCGCCAGGTCGGTACCGGCAGGTACGCCCAAATGTTGCCTCAGCCACGGCAGCACATCGGACTTGCGCTCATACTCTAGGCGCTGCTTCAGCTGGGGATCAAAGAGACGATATCCCTGCGTTACGCTGCGGCGAACATCGTAGGTGCGCTGATCCCATTGGGAGATAAATTGCACAGTCACCACTGCGTCGTTGGCCCCGGAGCGAATGATTTCTTCTTGGCTGTAGGGGCAGTAGTCGAACAAAACCCAGGCAATGGCTTCCAAAATGCTGGTCTTGCCCGCTCCGTTTTCTCCGCAAATGGCGTTAATACCTGGCTCAAACGTGAAGACGGCATCCTCATGAGATTTGAAGTTTTGTAAAGCGAGAGAGAGGATCCGCATAATCAGTCTTCTGCTCCCCATTCGCGACAGCGATGCGGAGCATCAAAAGCTCCCCTTAGGTGAGCATACACTTCAGATTCTCCTTGCCCATCCAAAACCTTTTCTTTAAGATCCAGAAGCAGCCGCGCTAGCTCTTCACTGCGTTTGCGGTAGTGGGCATGGCTGCTCAGCAGATCCCTGTAGATTTTCTCTTCGATTTGTAGCCTCTGCCCCTCTTCTTCCAAGGAAAGGGCAGCCGACCCGAGCTCTAAAGTATTGGCCTCAAAACGAAACAGAACCAGCAAGGCGCCGGTAAGCTGCTGAATTTGACACTGTAGGGCGCGGCTATCCAGCTCATGCTTGGCGAACCCCACCTGCCCCACCAGCCGCAACTCCACCATCGGCTCCATCTCACTTTCCTGAAAACGGGATCCCTTAGCCAAGGCAATGGCTGCTGCGGCAATCTGTTCGGGGGTTTCTCTGCCCTTGGCCTCCAGATAGAGCCGGCGGCGGGGCCGCTGATGGTAATCCTGCACCAACTCCGCTTGGGGTGGGCCATCTCCCCAGCGGACGCGATAGGCCCCCCGTTGGAAGTCCCATTCGGCAGTGCTGTTGGCCTCCAGGGATCCCGGATTGAAGATCCACCCGCCCTCGGAATAGCTTTTGTGAATGTGTCCCAAGGCCAGGTAGCCCACCCCCGCCTCCCGCAAGGGCAACAGATCCCGGTAGCGCAAAGCGCCTTGGTAACGGGCAATTTGGCCCTCTAGACCGTGGTGGAACATCAACACCACCCGTTCTGGGCCGGGGGGCAACCGTCGAATGGCCGCCGCCAACTGCTCAATCGACCGAGGGGCTGCCGATCCGTACCACTGGGATCCAATCACCCGCACCCCACAGGGCAAATCCAGATACCCTCCCCGCCGGCCCGACCAGGGACGCAGCTCCAGTCCTTCTTCCCCTTCCTCAGGCTCCAGCAATATTAGCTCCCCGTGATCGGCCAAGTACCTCAGCCAACTGGTTTTCACGCCATAGGGACGGTTGTCGTGGTTGCCCTCGATGGCCAACACCGGAATCCCGGCCTGCTGCAGCTCCCGCAAGACGATCTGGGCTTGGTTGAGAACGCCGGGCTGAATCTGCCGATGCTCGAACAGATCCCCGGCGATGAGCACAAAGTCCACCGGATCCTGAATGGCATAGCGCCGGACAACATCCCGAAAAGCCAAAAAGAAGTCCTTGCTCCGCTCCGGGCTGTCGTAGCGGTCATAGCCCAGATGCACATCGGCCAGGTGTAAAAATGTGCAGGTTGAGCAGGCCATCCCCAGAGCACCTCGGCAAATTGTCCACAGTTTAGCTTGTCGGGGTGTGGGGGTAGCTAAGCCCCGCACTGTACTCGTAGAGTCAGTGTCGGGATACAGATACCCCCACATGGTGTATGATGGGAGTACTTGCACAAAACGGCTTTTGCCGGAATCTGGTGCAACTACGCGGTAGGGCATTCCGTGTCTGCTCGTGGAGGGTTCTTGCGTAGGCTCCCCGATGAAGCGAGAAGCCCACGCTGTACCCGTAGGGTCAGCGATGGGAGTATGTCACCAAACCCATCTTGTTCCCTACCCAAGATATAGGGATCCCTTCCTCTCAATCATCGGGTTCGTCCCGGCTATCTCCACTAGGGGTAGGTGCCGACTGAGGATCTGAGGAAACCCTGGAATGGACGGCTGCCCAAGAGTTCTCTCAGGTGTAATCGATTAAATCCAGGATATTGTGCTTCATCTTGTTGCAAATGTTATCGAGGGGCAGATCATTGGGATCCCGGCCGAAGGGGTTTTCAATTTCGATGCCGATCTCTTCAACGCCAAACAACATAAAGCTCAGCCATCCCACAATGGGGCCGGTCATCCAACCCAAACCTTCCACCATCTGAAACGGCAAAGATAAACAGTAGAGCAATAACAACTGCTTCAAGTGCAGGGCATAAGCCATCGGCATTGGGGTCATGAGAATGCGCTCACAGGCCCCCATCCACCATGCTGTTGAGCCGCTCCACCATGATCGTGAGCTGGTAGACCTCAACGCGGCCCTTTTGGTATTGGCGCTGCAGATAATCTCCAATCCAAAAGGCAATCTGCAAGGGGGGATGGTTGAGGCTTTGGAGACGTTGCAACTGCTCCGGGCTGAGCAGGGGCTGAATCTCATCCAGCAGAGGTTCCTGGCGCCAGTGCTGTTTCATGGCCATGGCAAAGGCGGGCAATAGATATAGAGTTTGGATCTTCTCTTCCCGGTCGCTGGGCTGCTTTTCTTCAATGGCTACCCAAATCAGGCGGGCCAAATTGCGCACGTCATTCACCACGGATCCCCAGGCTTTCCGCCCCTCCCAAAACCGTTCGTAGGCGGTGTTTGTCCGAAACACCAGCATCAAACCCAAAACGATGTTGGGCACAAACGCCACCAACGACGACAGCGCCAGGGGCAGCCCCAGCTTATACAGAATCGAAACCAGCACTCCGACCAAGCCGCAGGTAAAGGCGCGGGGCAGCACTGCCGGCACAACTGATCCTTGCAACTGCAGGGCCAGTCGAAACCAACGCAGCCCCTCTCCTGCAAGATACTTGCGAAGAACCATAGTGCAGCGTCGGCAAGCTTGCCCTCTAATCCTACAGCCTGCCGCCCAAGAGGGGATCCCTTGCCCGACCATCCTGAAAAGCGACGAGGGTAGCCTGTTAGAGATTTTTCAGTTCGAGATTCTGTAAACGTCAAGAGATGCCCAGGCAAACTTCACGAACAACTTCCAAAACCCCAAGTTACTGTGGTAGACTCTCCGCCAGGCAACGAATTCAACGCCGTTCTGCGATACCTCGACATGGCTGGAGTCCTCAAGCTCGACATTCGGGAATCGGCTGAAGAGCTCAAATCTCTACTTGGCAAGCAGTCCACACCGACCGGCAAGGAGCGGGTTCAAGCTCTTTACCTGCTCAAGATTGGGAAAGTCAAGACGATGACAGGCTTGGCTGAAATTCTGGGGCGGGACATCTCAACGATTTTTCGATGGTTTCAACGCTACAAGGCCAAGGGGCTAGAGGGCATGTTGACGGTGCCCCGCAACCAAGGGCGCAAACCCCTCATCCCCAAGCCGGTTTTGGAAATCCTCAAGCAGGAGCTGCATCAGCCTGGCCGATTCCGTACCTACAGCGACATCCGCGAATGGCTGCGGAAAACGCACGGTGTGGATGCCTCCTACAAAGTTGTGCATGAAACTGTTCGCTACCGTCTCAAGGTGCGCTTGCGGGGATCCCGGAGTAAGCGGCGCAAGAGCGGGGGACAAACTCCCCAGCCATCCCCCCATCTCTCTTGATCAGGGCTGGGCAGCAGGGATCCAAAAACTGCTCTGCAGCAGAGGCGGGCCTGTGGGGGATTCGCTCCCTCCTGCCGGTTCGAGGGTGATGAGGAGGCGGGTCGGCTGCTCAGAATGGAGGGGTTGACTGAGCCATTGCAGGGATCCTTCCGCGTTGACGGCAAAAGTGCCGGCGTTTTCCAGCAGTCGTCCCCCTCCCTGGACATCCGACTCCAGCCACAGTTGATAGGTGCTCCCTGGGGGGGCGGGAGCCATCTCCGAGGCCAAGAGCAGCACCTGCTTGGCATGGGGCGACCAGAGGGCTTGCACCAACAGGGGAGTGCTGAAGCTGGGATCCCGCAGCAGGGTTCGCTGCACCTGCGGTTGTCGTTGCCACTCTTGGTAGAGCCGTTGAACTGCCACCGACTCTCCCTCGATGGGGGATCCCCACTGCCAGCGCAGCCGCCAGTAGGCCGCTGTTATGGCTACCGCGTAGATCCCCAGCACTGCCAGGCTGCCCCAAAGGAGACGTCGCGGCCCCAGAGGGGCTGAGGTTTGAATGGAGAGGGGGACAGGTAGCCAAGCCCAACGCCGCAGCCGTTCCCTAGCCTGAAAGGCTGTCAACTCGTAGAGCCACAGGGCCACTGAGCGATCCCGCTGCAGGTCAAAGGCATTGGCGTGTTTCCAGCAGAACTCGAACACCTGCCGCACCACCTCTTCCGCCTGGTGAGGTTGCTTGAGAATGGCCAAGGCAATATCCAGCAGGCGCTTCTGATAGCGATCCTTGAGCAAGAAGTGGCTGCGGCGATCCCGCAGTTGGATCTGGCGCATTAACTCGAAATCGGTCAGCTCAGCCATACCACCTCTGGGGCATCCGATGGGCCCATCCAGGCTGATCCTGGCTCAGCCGGTAGCACTAGGCTGGGGAACTTTCCAGAACTATACACTAGCCCTGGATCTGGCTCCCTTGCGAGCTGACTTTACTTCTGATCGAAGCCGGCTTGGATCCCCCCTCTCGACAAGATCCCCAGTTGCGGCAGCACGTCCCTGGCAGAAGTTGGGATCCCACCCCTCTCCGCGACCCTCAGGCGGCATCCTTCTCCACCACCTTCTCCGCCTTTTCTGCGCCGGCAGGCTCGTCATCGCTGCTGGGGTTGTTCATCTCTTGTTTGAAACTCCGCAACGCTTTGCCAAAGGCGCTGCCCAACTCGGGTAGCTTCTTGGGGCCAAACACGACCACCGCGATCACCCCAATCACGGCCAGCTCTGGCAGGCCCATGCCAAAGATGCTCACGGCCAGGATAGGTTCGCTCGGCAGCAGAATAGTCATAAGTCCCCAAACCCTGAAAGGTAGAACAGACGGATCAATCCAGATTCTAAGGGGTCAATCCGTCCCACTCTAACAAGTTCTTCTCCCATGCAGAAAGGGTGTGGAAAGGGATCCCCTTCTCCCAGCCTACCCCCGGCCTACTCAAGACATAGGATGGTGCTATCCCTTGCCCGATGTTTTTGTTCAGAACAAGCCATGCCTGTCCCCTACGATATTGTGGTCATCGGCGCCGGTGCAGCGGGTTTGGTGGTGGCCAGCGCTGCGGCCCAACTGAAGGCCAAGGTGCTGCTGGTGGAAGGAAGCGACCGCCTGGGCGGAGATTGCCTCTGGTATGGCTGTGTGCCCAGCAAAGCCCTTCTTCACGTGGCCCATACCGTCCATCGGATTCGCCAGGCCATGGCTGCCGGTTGGGTAACTCTCCCTGGCCCAGCAGGGATCTCGGTGGATTACCTCAAGGTGTACGAACACATTCGCTCTGCCCAGAGCTACATCGCCAACCACGCCGATTCGCCAGATCGCTTCCGCCAACTGGGGGTGGAGATGGTGTTTGCCAAGGGCCGCTTTGTGGATGGGCGCACCTTTGAGGTGGCAGGAAGGCAGGTACAGGCGCGAGCTTTTGTCATCGCCACCGGATCCCGTCCTTGGGTTCCCCCCTTGCCAGGCTTGGCCGAGGCGGGCTATCTGACCAACGAATCGATCTTTGACCTAACCCGCTTGCCCAAATCGGTGGCGGTGATAGGGGCGGGGCCGGTAGGCTGCGAGTTGAGCCAAGCTCTGGCCCGTCTGGGATCCGAGGTGACCCTCATTGCCAGCCGCGAGCGCATCTTGCCCAAGGAGGATCCCGAAGCCGCCCAGGTGGTGCAGCAACAGTTGACCCAAGATGGGATCCGCATCCTCACCCGGGTACGCGCCACAGCAGTTGGCCAAGAGCAAGGGGCAAAGCTGCTTTCCCTAAAGGCCAATTCCGGGGCAGGCACCGCCGCTGCAGGTGACCCGGTGATCCGTGCAGAAGCGATTTTGGTGGCCGCCGGTCGGATCCCGAACGTGGAAGGGCTGGGTCTAGAAGCCGCCGGCGTGCAGTACACCCCCCAAGGGATCCAGGTGAATGCCAAGCTGCAAACCCGCAATCCCCGCATCTACGCCTGTGGGGATGTCATCGGCGGGCCGCAATTTACCCATGTGGCGGCCTACGAAGCGGCAGTGGCCCTGGTCAATGCCCTGTTTTTCCCCCTCAGCCAAGCGCGTTATCGTGTCATTCCTTGGGCCATCTTCACCGAGCCGGAGCTGGCCCGTGTGGGCCTCACCGAAAGCGAAGCCCGGCAGCAATACGGCAAGGATGTGGTGGTGCTCAAACAGGAGTTTGCCGATGTGGATCGGGCCCAGGCAGAAGCTGCCCCCCTGGGCTTTGCCAAGTTGATCTGTCGACGCAACGGCCAGATTTTGGGGGCGCACCTGGTGGGATCCCAGGCGGGAGAGCTGATTCATGAAGTGGTTTTGGCCATGAGCCGGCGGCTGCCCGTCTCTGCCCTGACCGGGATCCACATCTACCCCACCCGCTCGGAGGTGAACGCCAAGGCGGCCCTGCAGCACCGCAAGCAACAATTGGCCACCAACCCCCGCCTGCAGAACTTCTTGCAGGGATTCTTTGCCTGGAGGCGGGCCTGGAGCTGACAGCGCAAACTGGGGGTCAGCCACCGCTAGACTAGAATGGTCATTTACTGAGGGTTCCCGATGGGCTTTCTCCTGTCTGCTGAACAAGTGGGTCAGTTTGTTTCCAACCAATGGCAGGATCCCTATGCCGTTTTGGGCCCCCAGCAGATAGAAGAGGCCGGGAAATCCTTTGGGTTGGTGCGCGCCCTTGTGCCCAATGCTCGGCAGGTTTGGCTGGTGGAGCGCGCCACTGGACAGGCTCACCCGATGCAGCCGCTGCACCCGGAAACGCTATTCGAGCTGCGCTTTGAGCCGGGAACCCCTCTGCCAGACTATTTTTTGCGGGCCCAACGGGTCTGGGATCCCCAAGGGGAACACTTGGAAGAATGGGAGGATCCCTACCGCTTTCCCTTGGAGAAGGTCAACCACATTGGCGAGCTGGATCGCTACTTGTTCAACGAGGGGAATCACCACCGCATTTACGACAAGCTGGGCGCTCATCCCATCACGGTGGATGGGGTGAAGGGGGTGCATTTCGCCGTCTGGGCTCCCAACGCCCGCAACGTCAGCGTTATCGGCGATTTTAACCACTGGGACGGGCGCCAACACCAGATGAAGCGGCTGGGTGAAAGCGGCATCTGGGCGGTGTTCATCCCCGGCGTAGGGCCAGGCGCCATCTACAAGTACGAGGTGAAAACTTCCTGGGGGGATATCTACGAAAAATCGGATCCCTATGGCTTTCAACAGGAGGTGCGCCCTAAAACCGGCTCCATCGTAGCCGACCTCAACACCTACACCTGGCACGACCAAGCCTGGCTGGAAAAACGCGCCGCCACCGATCCCCTGCGCTCGCCGATTTCGGTTTATGAGGTGCATCTGGGATCCTGGATGCACGCCTCGGCTGAAGATCCACCTGCCGAAGGGCAAAGTGTGCTGGTGGACCAAAAGCCCAACACTCGCTTCCTCACCTACCGCGAGCTGGCGGACAAATTGATCCCCTATGTGAAGGAGCTGGGCTTTACCCACATCGAGCTGTTGCCGGTGGCAGAACACCCCTTTGATGGCTCTTGGGGCTATCAGGTGATCGGCTACTATGCCGTGACATCCCGCTATGGATCCCCGCAAGACTTTATGTATTTTGTCGATCGGGCCCACCAGGCCGGGATCGGCGTGATTGTCGATTGGGTGCCCGGACATTTCCCCAAAGATGGGCATGGGCTGGCTTTTTTCGACGGTACTCACCTGTACGAGTACGCCGACCCTCGCAAAGGCGAGCACAAAGGTTGGGGCACTTTGGTCTTTAATTATGGCCGCAACGAGGTGCGCAATTATCTGGTGGCCAATGCCCTTTTTTGGTTCGAGAAATACCACATCGACGGGATCCGGGTGGACGCGGTGGCCTCGATGCTTTATCTGGATTATGACCGCAAAGACTGGATCCCCAATCCCTACGGCGGGCGGGAACACCTCGAAGCCATCGACTTTTTCCGGCAGCTCAATACCCTCATTTTCAAATACAACCCCGGTGCGCTTTCCATTGCCGAAGAATCTACTGCTTGGCCGATGGTAACTTGGCCAACCCATGTGGGTGGGCTGGGCTTCAACTTGAAGTGGAACATGGGTTGGATGCACGACATGTTGGATTATTTCCACATGGATCCCTGGTTCCGCCAGTTCCATCCCCATTTGGTCACCTTCAGCCTCATGTATGCCTTCAGCGAAAATTACATGCTGGCCTTTTCTCACGATGAGGTGGTGCATGGCAAGAGCCACATGTTGGGCAAAATGCCGGGGGATCATTGGCATAAGTTCGCCAGTCTGCGGGCTTTATACGGCTACATGTTCACCCACCCTGGCAAGAAAACCTTGTTCATGAGCATGGAGTTTGGCCAGTGGAATGAGTGGAATGTTTGGGCAGATCTGGACTGGGAGCTGCTGCAGTATGAACCCCACGCCAAGTTGCGCCACTATGTGGCCAGCCTGAATCACCTGTTGCGCTCCGAACCTGCCCTGTATACCCAAGACACCAAGCCAGAAGGGTTCCGCTGGATCGACTGCAGCGATCATCGCGGCATCGTTTCCTTCATCCGCTATGGGGAGGATCCCAGTGAGTGGGTGGTGGTGGTTTGTAACTTCACGCCGGTGGTCTGGCCCCATTACCGCATCGGAGTGCCGGAGCGAGGCTTTTATCGAGAGCTGCTCAACAGCGACGCTGTGGAGTTTTGGGGCAGCGGGGTAGGCAATTTGGGGGGCAAGTGGACAGACGACTGGGCTTACCACAACTTGCCCTACTCCCTCGAGCTCTGCCTGCCGCAACTTTCTACCTTGGTGCTGAAATGGCAGCCGCCGCAGCCGGTCGAGTCCCAGAATTGACACCCTGCTGGCTTCCTTCCGCCGCACTGGGAGGACGGGTCTGGAGACTTCGTTTTTTGGCCATTTGTAGTCCTTTCAAGCTGGATTGAGACAATCCCCAAGCGCTCCATACCGCTTCCGAGATCACCCCCAGTCCTCTTCCCAGAGAGAGAGGGGAGTTGGGAAGCAATGAGATAGAAATGTTTCATTTCGTTTCATTCTTATTTAAAATGACTGTGGGCGTGGGTGCAGTGTTCTAGTTTGAATCGAAATGACCATAAGGCAGACATAACTGAGTGCTACGGGCAGGTTTTTTCTGAGAGGATTTCAGCAATGGCCGCAGCCACCCGCTCTTGTTGACAGGTGGTCAACTCAGGAAAACACGGCAAA
>NZ_JBSSCS010000038.1:0-27813 GCF_054060015.1 Thermostichus sp. MS-CIW-25 | reverse complement strand
CTTGTCTTATCCCATCGAGAGAATCGACAAGTGCGGGGAGTCCATGTATCCCGACGCTGATGCTTTGCATACAGCGCGGGACTTATAGCTCCCCGTGCCCCTCCTTTGTTAACTTTCAGGCATGGGGAGTATGTCAACAAGGCAGGACAAGCCGTCGGCTGCAAAATGGCCAATGCCCTTAACAACTCCACCCTTCTGTCGCTATGATGGTTAGGCTCGGAAGCGGATGTGGCGGAATTGGTATACGCGCACGTTTGAGGGGCGTGTGGCTTTGCCTTGCGAGTTCGAGTCTCGCCATCCGCATCGATCCCTCCCGGAAAGATGTGGAAAGTGGTACACCATTTACCCAAGATTCCATCGCTGGAGTCGCTTGGGAGTCTGGGAGAGAATGTTTCAGTTCTTCATCACAGAACCCGATTGAGAGCATCTTGTCCTGGACTCAACCATCGTTCGTGCTCACCCCTGTGCAGCCAAAGGGGAGCAAGCCTTGGGCAGGAGTCGAGGTGGATACAGCTGGCAAGAAGAACACACGAAAGTGATAGGGGATAGAGGATAGGATTCCCATCGATTTACGCAGAGGATAGGGGAGAGTCGGGTGGTGATTCCTTCTAGGAAGAAGAGGAGGGTGGTGCAAGATTATGACTGGCATGTTTACAGAGAGAGGCACCCAGTAGAGTGCTTTTTTCAGAAGCTGAAGCAGTATCGGCATTTGTTTTCTCGTTTTGACAAGTTGGCCAGGAACTTCTTGAGCTTTCTCGACTTCCCAGGTGCTCTCTTCTGGCTCAAATATACAAATATAAAGACCAACAGAACCTAGCAAGTTTTGGGGCATCCTGTGAACAGCTCTTAGGGTGCCTGCACGGACGGTGGGTTGTTGCGCAAAAAGGGCTGCACGGCTACAAATCCCAACCCAAACGATCCGACGACCAAGACGACTGCAGCAGCCATCCAAAGTACGGCAGAGCCCTGTGATCCGTGATGTTGCTCCCGTACCCGCTGATAAATGCCGGCGGAATAGGCCGAGGAGTCTGCTTCACCGAGATAGGGATCCGGGCCGCTCATATCCTGCATCAACTCGTCCAGGGAAGGAACCTGGTAGCCGGTGCGGGGGTAGGGCTCGGCAGGGGTGTGGGTGGAAGGTTGAGAGCGGCGAAGGGAATCGAAGGGGGAGGGGGCAAAGCCGCTGGATGAGAAGGAGGGGGTCTCGTTGCGGGCCTGTCGGCGCTTGAGGCGATTCAAAAAATCGTAGCTGGGCGGGGCCTCCGGTTGGCCGGGATTGGCAGTCGGGTTGTCCTGTCGGAAAGAGGTTTCAGAGACTGGGGCAGCTTGGCCGCCCGCGTCAGCAAACCGCAGACCGATTTGTTGTAGGCGCTTCAAGGTGTGGCCCAATTGCCCCTGGAACTCTTGGGTGATGGCAGCGATCTCTCCGGACAACTGCTGATGCAGAGCACGCAGGCGCTGGTTTTCGGAGGAGAGCAGGCTTACCTGCTGACGGGCAGACTCCAACTCTTCGGCCACTTGTTGATACACCTGAATTGGCACCACCCCTGGCCCGGTCTCCATTGCGGCAGGGGAGCGAAAGCCACTGCGGGGCAAACCACCGGGGTTACCGTTGCTGTTGCGAGCGCCAGAGGGGTTAGAACCCCGAAAATCGTATTGCATAAATTGGGATCGACTCGGAAGGACGGGGGGCTGGAACAGCTTGACACAGAGGGATCCAAGATATCAGGGATCTCCAAGGATAGTGCTGAACACCGGCAACCTAAAGGTGTGCAGCTCTAGCTTTAGTGTAAGCCGCGATTGCTACCCCAAGCATACCGCTAAGCCTTTGGAATGGGCGATCTCTTCACAGCAATTTTTCCCGCCCACAAGCGCCATTTCCCCGCTGCTTCCAGGGAGGGCCGGCTTGCGCTGTCGTTCCCACGTCACGAATACTCCCCCACCAAGTCCGGGGAGCCTGAAGATTCGGAATCTGAGGCAGAGGAGTCCCGCAGCAGCCGCTCCAGATCCCGTCGCAGCGGTGGTTCCAACTGTTCCAGCTCGTTGACAAAGTCCTTTATACCCTGAAACTGGCGGTAGACAGAGGCAAAACGCACATAGGCCACCTCGCTTAGGTGTTGCAGGCGCTCCAGCACCATCTCGCCGATGCGCAGGGTGGTCACCTCCTGGGCATCTTCCAATTGCAGCTTTTCTTCGATCTCGTTGACCAGCTCTTCCATCTGTCTAACGGTGACGGGGGTTTTTTGGCAGGCGCGCATCACCCCTTGCAGGATCTTGTTGCGGTTGAAGCTTTCGCGGGATCCATCTCGTTTGATGACCATGATGGGCATGAACTCGATGCGCTCGTAGGTGGTGAAGCGGTAGCCACAGGACATGCATTCTCGCCGCCGCCGCACACTCTGGCCGCCTTCTGCCGAACGAGATTCCAAAACTCGGATTTCTTGTTTGCTGCAGCGGGGACATTTCATGGCTTGCAATCCTTACAAAGCGACAGGTGGGTAGGAGGGTGCCTCAATTTTACCGGATGCTTAATCTTCTGGTGCTTAGACAGATTGCAAATGAGATGGACTCTGTTCGTCGAGTGCAGATTGCAAGGGATCCCACCAAGCAGCGGCTTGCGCCTGGATCTGGGCCTTCAGCTCCGGTTCCATGCGATCCAAATGGATCAATACCCATTTCATTCTGCCCAAGGGGGCTAAGAGGGATCGCTGACGCAACAGGAAATCCCAATACAACGTATTGATGGGGCAGGCTTGTGCGCCAACCTTTTCGCTGGGATTGTAGCCGCAATGGCGACAGTAGTCACTTATTTTGCGGATGTACTGAGCGGAGGCGGCATAGGGTTTGGTGGAGAGCATGCCCCCATCGGCAAAAAGGCCCATGCCGATGACGTTGGGCTGCATCACCCAGTCGTAGCTGTCGATAAACACATCCTGAAACCACGCTTCCACTGCCTGGGGCTGAATGCCACTGATGAGGGCGAAATTGCTGAGAACCATCAGCCGCTGGATATGGTGGGCATAGCCATGGCGGCGAATCTGATCCAGGGTGTGCCGCAGACAGGCCATGTCGGTGTCGCCGGTCCAGAAGAAGTGGGGCAGGGGTCGGCGGTGGTCAAAAAAGTTCTTCTGGGCATAGCCGTTGGGCATTTGGTATTCGTAGAAGCCGCGCATGTACTCTCGCCAGCCCAGGATTTGTCGGATGAAGCCTTCGGCGGAGGACAGGGGGATCCCACCCTGATAGTAAGCCCGTTCGGCGGCGGCAATGACTTCGTGGGGGGTGAGCAGGCCCAGATTAAGGTAAGGGGAAAGCAGGGAGTGGTAGAGAAAGTCTTCCCCGGCTTGCATGGCGTCTTGCCAAGGGCCGAAGTGGGGCAGGCGCTCGTGGATGAAGTGATCAAGCACTTGCAGGGCTTGGGCGCGGGTGACGGCCCAGCCAAATCCTTCTAAGGATCCGAAGTGATGGCCGTAGTGTTGCCTAACTTTTGCGATGACAGCCTGGGTAATGGCGTCGGGGGAAAAGGTGAGGGGCCGAGGATAGCGCATTCCCGGTTTGGGAGGATGGCGGTTCTCCCGGTCGTAGTTCCAGCGCCCCCCCAGGGGCTTGGGGCCGTCCATGAGAATGCGAAAGCGTTTGCGCCCTTCGCGGTAAAAGTCTTCCAGGAGCAGGCGCTTGCGACCTGAGGCCCAGTCGATAAATTGACGAGTACTCCAGAGGAAGTGGTTGTTTTCCAAGATCAGGAGGGGGCAAGGGAGGGTGGATCTCAGCTTTTCTATTTCATCTCGGACGGGAATATCGGCGGGCTGCATGAGGCGGATCTGCTGCAGTTGATGCTGCTTGGCCCAGGTTTGCAGCGGCTCGGCAAAGCCTTCCGCTTCCACATAGGTGACCGGGTAGCCCCGCTGTTGCAGTTCTTGGGCAAAGTGACGCATGGCCGACCAGACCAGCACCAATTTCTGCTGATGGTGGTTGCGGGAGCTGGCCCACCGGTGAGATTCGATGAGAATGACGGGAACTCGGTCTGGGGATAGGGTCGAGAGGGAAGCGAGGGCGGATTGCTGGGGGTGGAGTTGATCCGCAAGGATCCAAACCCCTTCTGGGCCGGCAGATGGAGCGATCATGGGATGCTGAAGCTCTCGGTCTATGGGAGGAGCGCTGAGAATGACACAGGTTGAGTTTAGCTCTGGGGGGCAAGGCCAGGTGGCAGTTGCAAGGGATCCCAATGTCTGCTGAATCTCTGCGGATTGTTTTCAAAGCATGAACGGTACAGACGAGGAGAGAGAGACATTGCCGGAGAGACCCCACAGGCCGGGGATCCCTTTCCTGCGGTGGTGGGCCGGGCTGGGGATGGTGGCCCTGCTGCTGCTGGTGATCTGGAATTGGACGGATCCCTTGCCGCCGGCGTGGGATGAGGCGCAGCATCTGCTGCAGGCGCAGGCTTTTGGGCTTCACCTGGGACGGTTTCGCTGGGATGGGCTGTGGGGGCAGCAGTTTTTGCATTTGAACCAGCGCTACCCCCCTTTGGCCTATTGGCTGGGGATCCCCTTGGCAGTTCTACATCCGTTCAGCCGGGCGGACGGGCAGTTGCTCAACTTGGGGTTGCTGGGGGTGCTGGTTCTGGCAACGCAGCGGCTGGGACAGCGGGTCTATCGCTCTGGGGAAGTGGGCTGGCTGGCGGCGGCGTTGGTGCTCCTCTATCCGGGGATCACGGCTTTGGCCCACGTGTACATGTTGGAGTTGCCGCTGGTGGTGGCGGTGACGCTGGCGTTTTGGGCGCTGTGGGCCTATGGGGAGAAGCCTTCCTGGTGGGGGGCGGTGGGGGTGGGGGCGGGGGTGGCGGCGGTGCTGCTCACCAAGTGGACAGGGGTGCTGTTTTTGCTGTTGCCTTTGGTGGGAGTTGCAGGTCAGGCCCTCTGGCGCTCTGGGAAAGCGGTGGGGTGGTGGAAAGGGATCCCTTGGTTGGTGCGGCTGGCCCACTTGGCCTTGGGGATGGGTGTGATGCTGCTTTTGTGCTGGCCCTGGTATGGGGCCAATTGGCTGTTTGTGCTCAGCAATGGCTGGGCTTACGCCGAGACTGCCCACTACTACATCACCTGTGCGGCTGGATCCCTGTGCTGGTGGACTGCCTACTTGCGCTTTCTGCCCCTGCAGATGAGCCCTTTTCTGTGTGGGCTGCCGCTGCTGAGCGGGTGGGGATCCCTGGACAGGCGAGAGGCAGTTTTGTGGGCCACCTACGGTTCCGGCTACCTTCTCTACACTCTGGTGGATATCAAAGATGTGCGCTTTACCCTACCTTTGCTGCCTCTCTTGGCCGTGTTATCAGCAGGCGGGATCCAAAAGGCTTGCCGGTGGTTGGAGGAACGCTGGGGTGCGTGGGCTTTGCAAAGGGGAGTCTGTGCAGGGCTAGTTCTGGGCTGCTTGGCCTTGGCCAATTTGGGTCGGCCCCTTACCCCAGGCGTGGCTCCTCTGTGGAAGGGGATCCAAATGCATTGGCAGGGGCAGCACCCCACACAGGAGCTGACGCAGTGGATCCAATCCTTGATCCAGCCAGGCTTGACCACCACGCTGGGGGTTCTCCCCAATACAGAGCTGATCTCTTCCGAAACCCTCACCTACTTGGCGGCTCTTCAGCGCTGGCCGGTTACATTCCGCGCTGCCGGGCAAACCCCCTGGCCGGAGTTGGAGCTCTCCTTGCTGGATGGGTTTGTGGATGCCGAAGGGGAACAGGGAATTATTGGCCCCTATGGCCCGACTAAGGAGCAGATCCGGCAGCACCTGCGCAGCAGCCCAGACTGGCGACAAGATCCGGCGGTGGAGTTGCCTACCTTGGTTCGGCTGCACACCTACTTCCCTCGCATGCCAAGAGTGACGGTGCAGAAGTGGTCTCTTGAAGCTGAGGAGGTGGAGCTGGTGGAGGTTGAGGCGCTGTTGGAGCTGGGGATCCCGGCCTGGAAGTTGCGCTGGCAAGGCCCAGCTCAGAACTTGGCCCAGACGCTGGTTTGGGCGCGGCTGGAAGACGGGCAAGGACGGGTTTTGGAGAAGCGGGCCTGGGTGTTGGGGCAGAATCGCCTGCAGCTCAACTCAACAGGCGGCTGGCTGGTGGAAGAGATCTTGACGCTGCCCACAACCGACTTCCCAAGAGGTGGCCTTCTCCACCTGGAATGGCAGTCGCCCAAAGGGATCCGCCATTCCCTACACCAATCCTGGAGAGGATCCCTGTCGAGCTTCCCGAAGGAGGGATCCCCCCTTGTAACGGATCCCTTGTTTCCTCTCCGCGAGGCGGCCAGAGCTGCTGCCGCTGGGGATCTGCAGGCCCTCTCCCTTTACCTCAATGCCTGGACAACCCTGCAATACCCGACTTTTTTGACGGATCCAGATCGCATCCTGGTACGGCAACTGCTGGAGGGGGAACGGCAACAGGCTGCTGCCCAAGGCCAACCGAGCCAGCAAATCCAAAGCCACTACCAACTGGGCTTGCTGTTGGCGGTGCTGTTACAACCAGAAGCAGCTCAGTTGCACTTTCAACAAATCGTCGAGCTGGATCCGGAAGACGAGTGGGCGCGGGCTTACCTGGGGTTTTTGCGAGTATTGTTCACTCACGACTTTGAGGGGATCCGGGGGTTGCGACAAGAGCTCTCGGCTGTGCTTCAGCCTCTTTGCCGGAAAGCGGATTTGGATTGGGATTTGAATTGGATTTGTGCTGCTCTTTAGCCACAAAGTCCAGCTCCATTTGAGAAACCTGGGAAAGAAGAAAGTCGGCAAAAGCTTTGGCCACCACCGAAAGACGTTTAGAGCGCAAATAGACCAAATGCCAGAACCCCCGAATGGGAAACTCTTCCACATCCAAAATAGCCAGATGATGCTGCCACCCCCCCAAGGCCAACACATGCTGAGACAAAACCGAAATGCCCAATCCACCCACAATGCCCTGGCGAATGGCTTCGCTGCTGCCTATCTCCATGCGGATGTTGAGTTTCAGGTTATGCTTGTCGAAGAGCCGCTCTACAGCCATGCGGGTGCCGGAGCCGGGTTCACGGGCTAAAAAAGGTTCTTGGGCAATGCGCGCCAGAGGGATCCCCTTTTGGCCCACCAGGGGATGATGAATAGAGGCCATCACCACCAAAGGATTTTCCAGAAAAGGTTGTGCCACCACGTCCAGATCTTCTGGCGGCATCCCCATCACGTAGAGATCGTCCATGTTGTTGCTCATCCGCTCCAAAACCTGCTGGCGGTTGAGCACCTTAAGAGCTACGTCAATGCCGGGATACTGCTGACAAAATGGCCCCAGCAGACGGGGTATAAAGTATTTGGCAGTGGTGACCACTCCAATGCTCAGCCGTCCCTGCTTTAGCCCCTTCAGGTCGGCAAGGGTCATCTCGAATTGATTCAATTGTTCAAAAATCTTCTCGCAGGTTTGGTGTAAAGCTTGCCCCGCTTCGGTGAGATACAGCCGCTTGCCCACCTGTTCAAACAGCGGTAACCCCACGGCTTTGCTCAATTGCTTGATCTGCATGGAAATCGTGGGTTGGGTCAGGTAGAGCTCTTCGGCAGCGCGGGTAAAGCTCAGGTGGCGGGCGGCAACCTCGAAGATTTGCAGCTGATGCAGGGTAATGGCCTTCATGGACAATCAAGAAAAGCTAAAGGTTTACTACTAAATCATAAGCGCTAATCTATGCCTTTTGGCGAGATCCCCATGAGAGCCTGGCTGACGGTCACAGTGGCGGAAGGGGCAAAACCGAAGAGCAACCCCCTACCACTCGGACTTAAGGTAGAGATCGACCAAGGGATTGCGCCGGTGTGGGCACAGGCGGCTGTTTTTTTCCAATAGCCGCTCTCTGGGCAGGAGAAGAGTACGATCGCAGACATTCTCGTGGAGGTTGAGAGCATGCCTCTAACCCCCAAAACCCTGAACTTTGCTGAATTTACTGAGCTTTAGGCGGTTTGGCAAAAGTCATTGAGAGGGATATAGTAGACCAAGTTTCCCCCTGATCCTTGAGTCCACCGCAACGGTTGCCGGGAAGTGAAGGGGGAAAGCGCTCGGGGGGTATTCCTCAGGGCTTTGCGGGATACCGCCTTCCTGCTTGGACTCCGTCCCGCTGACGCGAACAGAGATAGGCAGGATGCGATCGCTTCTTTCCTGAACCATGTTCAGGAGAGTTCAGCGTGAATGTATCAGTGCTAAGACTGCCAAAAAACAAAGGGAGCCGCTGGCTTGCGGGTGTGCTGGGCGCGCTGATGTTGCTGGGATCCGGAATCACGGCCCAGGCTCAGTTCTTGTGGCCTGGCCATTCCCTTTTCCCCAGCTCTGGTTCCGTAGACAGTGCGGAACAGAGGGGATCCCACTTGGCTGCTCGGCTCGACGCCTACTGCCGACAGCCGCCCGAGGAGGTAGCGCGCAAGGCTCAACTGCGCCAGCAGGCTGCCCAGTCGAATGCTGCTTGGGCCGAGTACACCCAAGTTTTGGCCGAACATGGCGCTGCCTTGATTGCCTGCCGCAGCCAACGCTGGCCCCAGATCCAGGCTATCTGGGTACGTCTGCATCCCTGTGATGCCAATCCGGGCGTGTTGGATCAGGTGTTCGACCAAGTGGTAAACCTGGGCTACAACCGCGTCTTTATCGAGACCTTTTACGATGGCCGCTCTATTTTGCCGGATGGCGCAGGGGGGATCTGGCCCAGCTTACAGCCCAACGCCGACTTGTTGGATCTGGCTCTGAAGGCGGCACGACGCCGCGGCTTATCTGCCTATGCCTGGGTGTTTTCCCTCAATTTCGGTTACAGCTACGGACAACGGCCCGATCGACAGGTGGCCCTGGCCCGCAACGGTCGCGGCATAACCACTGTTCTGGATCCGGCAACAGCCCTTGGGGAAGATTTGGGCAGCCCGGATGAGGTGTTTGTGGATCCCTTTCATCCCTTGGCACGGCGGGATTTTGCCGAGTTAGTCCGCCGCATCCTACAGCGACAGCCGGATGGGATCCTTTTCGACTACATTCGCTATCCGCGTGGCTCAGGGGGATCCAGCGTGGCAGCCACCGTCCGAGACTTGTGGATTCATGGAGAGGCCGCTCGGAAAGCCTACCTCGATTTGGCAGAAAATCCAGCGGGTCGGGCATTGCTGGAGCGCTATTTGAGCCAGGGCTACATTGCAGTGGCAGATGTTCTCCATCTGGATGCCACCTATGCCGAAGAGCCCAGGTGGCGGCAGCCAGGGGATCCCTGGCCCAGCCCGACCGAGAAATGGGCGCTTTCCCCAGAGTTACTGGACTGGGCTGCCCAAGACATGGCCAGCAGGAATTGGCAGGGGGATCAGCTTTCCTCTGCAAAAGATTTACCAGAGAGTCTGGAGAAACCGGCGGATTACAGTTCTGAGGCAGCAGCACCAACTCCTGCCCCTTCCCCCACCCCCAGCGCCGCCGTTCGCCAAGAACGTTGGCAGCAGCAGCTTTGGCAGCTGAGCGTCGAGTTTGCCCGCTACGGCGTTCTCGATTATCTACAGCAGGCCGCCCAACCCGCCCAGAGGCTGGGGATCCCGGTGGGGGCTGTCTTCTTCCCAGAAGGCAACCAAGCAGTAGGAGAAGGGTTTGACGCTCGTCTGCAACCCTGGGACCGCTTTGATCCGGGTATGGAATGGCACCCAATGGCCTATGCCAAGTGCGAGGATAGCTCCTGTGTGGCGCAGCAGGTGGAGCAGGTCCTGGCTGTGGCCTCTCCCCAAACCTTTGTCTGCCCGGCCATTGCCGGTCTATGGGGACAAGCCCAGCGGCAACGCCCCAGCCTGGAAACCCAAACAGCAGAGCTGGCCCGCCGCTTCCCGCAGTTGCCCTGTGTGAGTCACTTCGCCCTCTCCTGGATCGAGCCGGAGCTGGAGCGCAGCCGTCGCACCTGTCAACTCTAACGCCCATCCCAATCTGAAAGTTAGGAATTCTGAACTTATGAGCCCTGAGCAATTTGATCTGATTAACCGCCTGTTTCAACTGACCTTTCAGATCGGGGATCGCTTGGGCTGTGAATCCTCAGATCCTGCTCAATTGTTGCTGACCAACCGGCCCAGCCTGGAATCCAGTTGCACATTCTTTCCTTCCGATTTCACCTACGAAGCCTTGGATCCCCAAGTGTGGGCCGACTACATGGCGGAAGTTCCGGCCTTAGCGCAGATGGCGAATATTTTGCAACCTTATCCTTTCACCTGTGGCATTTATCGCCAAGACGAGGTTTCGTGGTGGATTTGCGCCTTTTGGGCAGCCCAAGAGGACTTGGGAACCAACTTGCTCTTGCGCGCCCACAGAGTCGAAACTTAGGCGCTTGAGCCCTATCTCCTCTCCCTCATCGAGACGGGGATCGGCGTTACCGGAATCAAAGGGGCTGATAGCAGTCGTGGTTTTTATTACCATCTATTTCAACTGATCGCGCTAGCGGGCCAGAGGCCTTAGCAGGAAGCAACCGGTCGTTTGTTTCACCTTGACGGTGAGATAAATGACTATGCGTTGTGGAACGGTTTATTGCAATTGACCTACTCGCGACCGCTATAGCTGGCTTCCGCCCAGAGCGTGAGCTGGGGGCCTTACGGCACTCCTTCGTAAATCACATAGACTCCGGCGCACTCAGGCCGAGAATGCCGGTGAGGACGTTAAACAAAACCTGCTGCGTGGCCTGCACCAATTGGATGCGGGCTTGGGCCAAAAGGGGATCCTCTTTCAAGAGCGGCAAAATACGGCAGTTGTCGTAAAACTTGTTGAAATCGGCGGCGATGGCTTCTGCATAGCGGATGATCTTGTGGGGGGCGCGCTCTTCTGCGGCGGCGATCAGCTCATCCGGCAAGGCCAACAAGCGCAGCAGCAGGGCCCGCTCTTCTGGCTCTTTGTAGGGCAGTTTTTGTTGCTCCGTCAAAGGGACTTTGTTGGTCAGTTCAACCTTTTCTTCTTCCTGTAGCCGCCGCAGCAGAGTGCAACAGCGGGCATGGCTGTAGTGAACATACACGACCGGGTTATCGAAAGTTTGCTTGACGGCCAAATCCAAATCGAAGTTGATGGGGCTGTCCATGCTGCTGCTAAGCAAAAACCAGCGGGCTGCATCGACCCCCACGCCAATTTCTGGATCTTCGATCAGGTCATTGAGTGAGACAAAGTTGCCGGTGCGCTTGGACATGCGCACTTCGGTTTTCTCACCGGTTTGCGGGTCGGTTTTGAACAATTTGACAAATTGTCCAATCAAGATTTCCAGCTTGACATCTGGGCTGAAGGCACCCACCGCCGCCTTTAAGCGGCCGATATAGCCATGGTGATCCGAGCCAAGAATGTTGATCAGCCGGTGATATCCCCGCTGCACTTTATCCCGGTGGTAGGCAATATCGGCGGCTAGATAAGTGAACGAACCATCGGCCTTTTGCACCACCCGATCCTTGTCGTCGCCAAATTCTTGGGTTTTGAAATAGACGGCCTCTTCGGCCCCTGGCTTGGGATCCTCACCCCGGGGAGCCTTGGCCCTGTAGAGAAAGCCGCGTTCTTCCAGCTCCTGCAAAGCTTGCTGGATGGCGCTCAGGCCTGTCTGGGGATCGGGGGTGTGCAGGCGGCGCTCGCTAAACCAGTGATCAAACTCGGTGCGTAGTTGTTGCAGGGTCTGCTTTTGCCAGGCCAGCATTTCCCCATAGGCAAAATCGGTGTACTCCTCTAGGGTGGTGGGCAGAGGGCGGATCCCGGCCTTGACCTGACCCAACAGCCGCCGGGCAATATCGACCAAGTAACTGCCATGGTAGGCATCTTCGGGCAGAGCCACCTCTTCCCCCTGCAGTTGCCGCACCCGCACCTCCAGAGACTGGCCCAAGAGCCGCATCTGGTTGCCGGCATCGTTGATGTAAAACTCCCGCTCCACCTGGTGCCCCGTCCAGCGCAGCAGGTTGGCCACTGTGGAGCCGACGGCAGCCCAACGCCCATGGCCCACATGCAAAGGCCCCGTCGGGTTGGCGGAGACAAACTCCAGCAGAATGCGCTCGGGATGGGGGGTGGCTGTTTTGCCGAAGTGTTCTCCCAGATGCAGCAGCTCCTGCAGGCGCTCGGCCAAAAAGGGATCCCCCAGCCGGAAGTTGAGATACCCTCCTCCCGCCACCTGAGTTTCGATGTCCGGCAGATCCAGATGGCTCTGCAGGGTTTGGGCGATCTGGGCCGGTGCTAGGCGGCAGAGCTTGGCCATGCCCAGGGGGGTGGGACAGGCGTAATCGCCGTAGCGAGGGTCGCTGGGGATCTGGATCACGGGGGCAATCGCTGTGGCTTGCTGGGGGGCCAGGGATCCCAGTTGGCCTGCTTCTGCTGCCTGTCGAATGGCCTCAGATACAGCACCGGCGAGAAAGCGAACCAGGGAGGTGGAAGGGGATTGGATGGCCATGGTTGAAGAGGGATACACGTGAGTTAAGAGCAATGGCGATCGGGATCCCTGCGGCAGCAGGAGCACTATCATACCGGCAACGAACCGGCCATGACCAAGGCAGAGTTCTCACCTTGGCTAAAAGGGGATCCCCCAGCAGGTAAAGGTATCCTCAAATACAGAAGTTTGACTCCGCCTTGCTAAGTTGGTTGCTTATAGTCTTCACTCCATTGTTTGCCGCATTCCCGTTTGCGGATCCCTACTGAGCCAGGTGCTGTGGAGCATATAGATATGTCCATCCCGAAATCGTCGCGTCGTCAATTCCTTCAATCTGCTGCTGCGGCTGCCTCTTGGGTTGCCGTTGGAGGGCTAAAGGCGAGGGCTCAGAGCCGCGGGCCGCTTCTGGTTTCCCAGGGACTGACGCCCCTGAAGTTTACCCTCTCTTGGTTGCCCTCTTCGATGGATACCCCCCTTGTAACGGCGATCTTGAAGGGCTACTTCGCCGAAGAGGGGCTGGAGGTCACCTACGAGCGCGGCTATGGCTCCGCCGATTCCATCACCAAGATTGCCGCTGGCCAGTACGACCTGGGGGAAGGGGATCCCTACTCCATGATCGAGTTCAATGCCAAAAATCCGGACGTGCCCTTGGTAGCGATCTATGTCCACTTCAATCGCTCTCCCTTTGGCATCTACACCTTGAAAGATAAGGGCATTGGGGAGCCGGCCCAACTGGCGGGCAAGAAGCTAGGAGCACCGGCAGGGGATGCGCCGCGTCGGCTCTGGCCGGTCTTTGCCAAGCAAGTCGGCATCGATCCGGGGTCGGTGGAGTGGCTGACCATGGAGCCACAGTTGCGCGAACCTTTCCTCATCCAAGGTCGGGTGGATGCCATCAGCGGCTTTATGACCTCAGCCATGCCCAATCTGGTGCGGGGCGGCGTCAGCTTGGAGGACATCACGGCTTTCCTTTACAACGACTATGGCCTTGAGCTGTACGGCAATGCGCTCATCACTCGTGTGCAATTGCTGCGTGAGAAGCCTGAGCAATTCAAAGCTTTCTTGCGGGCCTATGTCAAGGGTTGGCAAGACACTATTCGTGATACCGATGGCAATATGTTGGCCCTTCTGGACAAAGCCAAGGCCGACGGACAAGTGCTGGATACGGCAATTGAGAAATTGCGCCTTACCCTGGCCATGCCGCGCCTGTTTGTTACCGATGAGGTGCGACAAATTGGTTTGGGGGATGTAGTGCCTGCTCGTATGGAAACCTCGATTGCTCAGGTGGTGGATGGCTTTGGCTTGCCCACTAAGCCCTCTCTAGAGCAAGTGTTTGATGGAAGTCTGCTCCCACCCAAGTCTGAGCGGATGATTGGATAATCTGGGTTAGGCCAGCAACGATTTTGAAGCCTCTGTCTATTGGCTTGCCGGTGCAGGCCAACTTATCCTGCTTGCTGGGAGGCTATTTCTGGCTGCAGGTGCGGTCTGCGTCCTTATTGGATCCCTCATCTGCGAAGTATCCCCAAAGCTTTTCGTGGCAGGGATCCCAGGCTGCTCCTGAAAGAGGCCGACGGGAGACCTGTTCGCGTTGGTGGATGGGAGACCGGAAGCGGCATGGAGCAGTAGGGGAGTGTCTCGAACTTTGTTTAGGGTTACCCAAGAACGCCGTAAGGCCCCTGCCTTTGGGCATGGGGAGCATGTCAATGAAATCAAACCTGAGAAACAGATGTATTGGGAAGAGTAGCTTAGGGGTGCTTGAAGTCGAGATAGCTTTTCCGATCCCGAAAAAAAGCTGAATAAGTTTGTGGTGCTCAGGGATCCCTTTTAATCTGGAGGGGATCACTAGGGAGTTTGGGCCCTTGGAAACTTTTGTTCTGATTAAGCAAGTTCCCGATCAAAACGCCAAGGCCGGCATCAACAGTGACGGCACGATCGATCGCGCCAAGGCCAAGCGGATGTTAAACCCTTTTGATCGCTATGCACTGGAAGCAGCTCTGCAAACCAAACGGCAACACGGGGCGAGAGTAACGGCAATTACAATGGGGCCACCCCCGGCCATTGAGGTGCTCTACGAGGCCATTGCCCACGGGGTGGATCGGGGCATTTTGATGACCGACCGCCGCTTGGCCGCTTCCGATACCCTAGCCACTGCCTATACTCTGGCCCAGACGGTTCGCTATGCTGGCCGGCCCGATGTGATCTTCTGCGGGCTCCAGACCACCGACGGCGATACGGCCCAGGTGGGGCCGCAGTTGGCGGAGCGGTTGGGGATCCCTCAGGTCACCTATTGCGAAGCCTTCGAGATTCGGGATGGGATCCTAGTGGCGCGGCGGGCCATCGAAGGGGGATCCCAAATCGTAATGGTGCCCCTGCCGGTTTTGATTACGGTGGCCAATTCCGCTCGGCGTTTGGCCTACCCCACTCTACGGGGTGTGCAGCGGGTGCAGCGGCTGATGCGGGATGAGGTGGCACGGGCCGAGGCGATCCAGATCCTCAACTTGGACGATGTGGGGGCAGACCCGGAGCGCTGCGGTCTCAAGGGATCTCCGACCATCGTGGCTGCCACCGAAAAAGTGGGGGAAATTGGCGGCAACTGTCAGATCTTTCAAGGGCAGTCCGTCCCCCAACTGGTCAACCAACTAACTCAGGCCGTTGACCTCTTCCGCTACGCGGCAACTTCCTAGATCTTCTGCCTTGCATCCCTCTGGCCAATTCTTATCTCCATCACCTTTCAATCCTCATCGTCTCATCTATCGATCCCAGGGTGGCTAGCCGGCGAAAGCTCCCGGTTTTGGGCAGTGAAAAGTTAACTCAGAAAGACTCTGCTGACCTCGTCGCAATTGCAACACCCAAGATTGCCCTCGACCCGATTCAATCCCGATCTCAACTTAGGAGTCACGGTTCTATGGATCGCAAGCGGATATTGGTCTTCGCGGAGCAGGTGAATGGGGAATTGCAGCCCATCGGCTTAGAGTTGTTGGGAGCCGGGCGGCGGCTGGCCGATAAGCTGGGAGCCACCCTGAGTGCCCTTGTTCTTGGACACAACATTGCCCATTTGCCCTCGATCCTGATCGGCCACGGGGCAGATCAAGTCTTCATTGCCGATCATCCGGAGTTGGCCGAATACCGCACCTTGCCCTACCGCCGGGTGATCACGGACTTGATCAAAAGCTGGCCCCAACCACCCCACACCATCCTGCTGGGATCCACCACCACCGGGCGAGATCTGGCCCCTCGCTTGGCCGCCCACCTGGAGACCGGCCTGACGGCAGACTGCACCGAATTGGACATCGGCCCCTTCGAGTACACCAATAGCAAAGATCCGAGCAAGTCTGGCCTCTTCCCCGACTGCCTCTACGCCATCCGGCCCAGCTTTGGCGAATCTCTCAAGGCCCGCATCCTCGGCCCGTGGAAAAACCCCCAAATGGCCACGGTGCGCCCAGGGGTGATGGTGCCTCTGCCCTGGGATGGATCCCGCCAGGGGGACGTGATCCCGGTGCCGGTCAACTTGGATCCCGGCGACCTGAGCCTGCAGGTTGTGGAAACGGTGCGCAACCTGTCCCAGGCGGTGGATCTCACCCGCGCCAAGGTGATCGTTTCCGGCGGCTACGGGCTGGGATCCCCAGAGGGATTTGAGCTGTTGAAGGAGTTGGCCGCTTGTTTCCCCAACAGCGCCGTCGGCTCCTCCCGCAAGGCCGTGGATTCTGGGTGGATCCCCTACGCCCATCAAGTGGGCCAAACCGGCAAGACCGTCCGACCTCAGCTCTACATTGCCTGCGGCATTTCCGGAGCCATCCAGCATCGCGTGGGCATGGACAAATCCCAGACGATCATCGCCATCAACAAAGACAGCTCTGCCCCCATCTTCAAATTTGCCCACTACGGTATCGTCGGGGATCTCTACCAGGTGGTACCCGAACTGATCCGTCAGATCCAGCAGGTCAAGTACCCCCAGCTAAAGGTGGGGGCTTGTGGAAGTAAGGTCTAGCCAGCCTGAAACCCCAAGGGCAAGGAAAGACTAGCCTGCCCAAGCAACCCAGTCATGGAGGGCGATTGAAGGGGACTGAGCCGACTGGGCGTGGCAGCCCACAGTACGTAGCGAATGCTTCCCTAGTTGGCTACCTCTACGTTGGTCAGTGGCGAAGGGACGTACATACTCCGAGTAGGAGACTTACCGCATGTTTGTGCCTGTCGTAGATCACAACCAAAACCCGCTCATGCCGACCACACCCAGTCGAGCCAGAAGGTGGATTAAGACCGGCAAGGCTACTCCCTTTTGGAAGAGAGGGGTGTTTTGAGTCCGGCTTAACGTGGAGCCTTCTGACCGGCAAACCCAACCCATAGCCGTCGGCATTGACCCAGGGAGCAAGAAAGAGGGGTGGTCGGTTAAATCCGCCGCACAGACCTACCTGAACCTCCAAGCGGACGCGGTCACCTGGGTGAAGGAGCATGTCGAACAACGGCGCATCATGCGTCGAGCGCGACGGTATCGCCAAACGCCCTGTCGTCAACCCAGGTTTAATCGCGCCAGGGGTGGGTTGCCCCCTTCCACCAAGGCTCGCTGGCAGTGGAAGCTACGTCTGGCTCGGTGGCTAAGCCAGTTGTTTCCCGTATCCGTATTTGTGGTTGAGGACATTAAGGCGAAGACCCGTGGCAAGCGCCGCTGGGACGTGTCTTTCTCTCCCTCAGAGGTGGGTAAGCAATGGTTCTATCGGCAGCTAGCCAATCTGGGACAGGTACTAACCCGCTCAGGGTGGGAAACCCAGCAGATGCGGGATGCCTTGGGTTTGCAGAAAACCAACAAAAAGACCGCCGAAGTGTTTGCGGCCCACTGCGTGGATGCGTGGGTGTTAGCCAACTCCGTGACCGGGGGGCACCTGCAGCCGGACAATCAGCAGATGCTTATGGTCGTTCCTCTGCGGTTTCATCGTCGTCAACTGCATCGTTTGCAACCGGGCAAAGGTGGGAAAAGACTTTCCTACGGGGGTATGCTGAGCTTAGGTTTGAGGCGGGGTAGTTTAGTGCGCCACCCCAAGTTTGGGCTCACCTTTGTCGGAGGCAGTTCTGCTGGAAGAGTAAGTCTGCATCGGTTGGAGGATGGGAAAAGGCTAACCCAGAGCGCCAGGAAAGAAGACGTAAAGTGTTTGAGCTTCTGTTCTTGGAGGTTCTACAGAAGAAACAAATAAAGCCGACCTAAAGGGCAGGGATTCTTTTCCGGGTTGCAGGATGATTCCCACTTCCTGGGCTACACCACTCTTGCGAGTGGTGGGGGATGCCATGACCCCAACTGCTGGGATGAACTCCCAGATACTTTTCCTGTTGACACTGCGCCATAGCACAAAGCCGCCCTAGTCGCGTCAGCGGGCCGTAGGCCCTAGGGCAGGGCTTGCAACCCAGTTTTCTTGGTCATAGATTGTGTTCATGGGATCCGCATACCGTTGTTGGCTGAGCTTGATCTGTCTGGTGTTGGTGGGATGCTGCTGGGGATCCCCGGCGTTGGCTGCCCATTCGTTGCCCTCCACAGTGGCAGAGGCGGCTCAGGTGTCGCCCCAGCTCGCTCGCGATGGGGGTATAGAGCACCTTTCCCTGACCGTAGCGCGGCAGCGGCTGGAAGCCATTGCCGAGGCCATGCGCTCAATTCGCCTGTGCAACCGGCCCAACTGCCGCTACCGAGATATCGCTGTGGACGTGTGGCCTGTGGACATATCCATCCCCAATGGTGGTGCCGAGCCGTTCTACGAGGGCAGCATCGACGCCATGATCGACCGTCCTTCCGGCAGCTTGGATAGAGCCCACTACCGGCTGCAGTTTCGCCAGGGGCGCTGGCAGTTGCTGGGGGGCGAAGAGGTGTCCGATGTCTCTTCCTTTTTCTTTGAAGGGGATACCTACGAGGTGTTCAGCGCCTACGGCACCCGCAGTCACAAAGCCAAGTTGGCAGATGCCGGCAGTAACCTGCGCGTGGGCTATCGGGAGCTGTATTACCGCGTTTTCGACCGGGGCCAAGAGCGTTTGCACTAGCGGTGCGGAGCATGATGAGAGGCCGGCAACACACCCTAGCCAGCTCTATTTCTCTGGAAGGCGTTGGCCTGCACACCGGCCTGCCGATTCGCTGCAGCCTGCATCCAGCTCCTGTCGGCAGCGGTCGGGTGTTTGTGCGGGTGGATCGACCGGGATCCCCTGAGATCCCGGCCCAGTTGGGATCCCTGGCCCCTGCCCATCTCTGCACCCTGCTGCAGCAGGGATCCCCCCCGGTTCAAGTGCAGACGGTGGAACACCTGTTGGCCGCCCTCTACGTCCTGGGCATTGACAACTGCCGCATCGAGGTGGAGGGGCCAGAGCTGCCGATTCTGGATGGCTCTGCCCTGCCTTTTGTGGAGGCCGTTGCCCAAGCCGGGATCCAAGCCCAAGATCAGCCGGCCCTGCTGGGGGTGATCCAAGAGCCGGTTACTGCCTGGGCGGGGGAAGCTTTCGTCAGCGCTCTCCCCCATCCCACAGCCCGCTTTACTTATGGCATCGATTTCGCCGATTGCCCCATTGGAGAACAGTGGTTGAGCTGGAGGGAGAACGGGCCAGATTTTGTCCAGTCCATTGCACCGGCCCGCACCTTCGCCCGCCAGCAGGATGTGGAGCTGGCCCGGGAACGGGGGCTGATCCAGGGGGGCAGCCTGGAAAATGCCATCGTCTGTAGCCAGACCGAGTGGTTGGGGCCACTGCGCTACCCAGATGAGCCGGTGCGCCATAAGCTGATAGATTTACTAGGAGATCTCAGCCTCCTGGGCTGCCGACTGCAGGGGCATGTTGTGGCCTACAAAGCGGGCCATGCTCTGCACCACCGTTTGGCCGAGCAGTTGCTCAAGAGTGGATCCCTGCTGATCCATGAAGAGCAAGGGGGAGAAAGAGATCCGGTTGCGTAGCCACAACCCTGCCATCCTCAGGTGCGACAGCGGTGCCGAGCACTTGCCTTCAAGGGGATCCGCTCTGTTGGAATCTCTTGATCTCTTCTCCGTAGATCCCTGGGTGCTCTTTTGGCTGAGTTCTGGCCTGCTTCCTCCCCATCCGGGGTTTCAGTTTTGTCTTCTGTCTCCACGGGTTCACCATGGCCTCTGATGTCTCCCCTCCTCCCCTCCTCTCGGCTGAGGCAGCCGCTCAATTGGCAACTGCTCCCCCTGTCTTCACAACGGAGCAGATTTTGGAGATCTTGCCCCATCGCTATCCTTTTTTGCTGGTGGATCGGGTTGTGGAGTATCAACCGGGGCAACGGGCAGTGGGCCTGAAAAACGTCACCTTCAACGAGCCCTTTTTTCAGGGGCATTTCCCCAACCGACCCATCATGCCCGGCGTCCTGATCGTCGAGGCTATGGCCCAGGTAGGGGGGATCGTGTTGACCAAGTTGCCGGACGTGGCCGGGCGCTTGGCCCTGTTTGCCGGGATCGATGGTGTTCGCTTTCGCCGCCCGGTGCTGCCGGGGGATCAACTGCTGCTCTCTGCCGACTTGCTCACCATTCGCCAGAGGCGCATTGGCAAGATGTTCTGCCGCGCTCAGGTGGGAGGACAACTGGTGACCGAGGGGGAACTGATGTTTTCCCTGGTGGATTGAGGGACAAATAGCGGCCATCCGAGAGGCGCTCTGCTGTGGGTCTTCTCACCAATTGAGATAAAGTGTTGGCATAGGGAGATGGCTCGGGGACTGCTTGCGCCTTTCTGTCGGGATACGGTAGACATATTGCTGCGTTGGGGTGGCAGCCTATTGGTCACGATGGCGGAGCGTAGCTCTAAGGTTGATCTCCCCCGGAGTCAAGCCTTGGTGATCCTTCGCGGGGTTGGGAGCGTAACCACAGTTGCTGGCTAGGTTGGAAATGAGTTCGTTCGCTTCAGCGGGATCCACTCCCAACGCCTCTGCAAGTGCGCCGCACCGCTCACGCGAGCGGATTCATCCCACCGCGGTGATCCATCCGAAAGCTGAGCTACACGAGACGGTGCAGGTTGGCCCGTATGCGGTGATCGGCGAGCATGTTCGTATCGCTGCCCATACGGTGGTGGGAGCCCATGTGGTGATCGATGGCTGGACGGAAATCGGCGAGGACAACCACATTTTTCCGGGAGCAGTTGTGGGCACCGAGCCTCAGGATCTGAAGTACAGCGGCGCCCCCTCTCAAGTGGTGATCGGCAGAGGCAATCGCATCCGCGAGTTTGTCACCATCAACCGGGCCACCAATGAAGGGGAAGCCACCCTGATCGGAGATCACAACCTGCTGATGGCCTACACCCATGTCGCCCACAACTGTGTCATCGAAAATCAGGTGGTGATTACCAATGCTGTCTCTTTGGCCGGCCACATCCACATCGAGTCTCAAGCCCGCATTGGCGGCATGGTCGGGATCCACCAGTTCACCCGCATCGGGCGCTTGGCCATGGTGGGGGCGATGAGCCGGGTTGACCGCGACGTTCCCCCCTACATGTTGGTGGAAGGACATCCAGCCCGCATTCGCGGTCTGAATTTGGTGGGGTTGCGGCGAGCCAAAGGGATGGAGGGATCCCTGCCCTTGCTGCGGCAGGTCTACCGATTTTTGTACCGCTCAGGGTTGCCTTTGGAAAAAGCGCTGCAAACGCTGCGCAGCAGCCTGTGTGTTGTTCGTAGCGGCGGTGCGGAGGGAGAGCGCCACATCCTTTCTCTGCAGGGGAAAGAGTGGGTGGACGAGACGGGATCCCTGCAACATCTGCTGCAATTTTTGGAAGACTCCCTCTCGCAGCCGCAACGACGAGGCCCTCTGCCGGCCCTACGCGGGAGAGGGGAAGATTCCTTATCGACAGCGATGCGGAGCACTTCAGAGCTGGATGATTGAGAACTGCGGTCGGGAGTGTAGCTCTGGTGAGCCACCTGTTCATCTGCACGGGCGAGGTCTCAGGGGATCTGCAGGCCGGCCATCTGATTGAAGAATTGCTGCGCCAGCGCCCTCAACTGCGCATCACAGCGGTCGGGGGAGAGCGCATGGCTGCTGCCGGGGCCCGTTTATTGCACCGCACTACCGAGATCAGCTCCGTTGGCATTTTAGAGGCTCTTCCCTTTATCGGCCCCGCCCTCTGGACGGAATGGAAGATTCGCCGCTTTTTGGCCCAAGACCCGCCAGATGTGGCTGTGCTGGTGGACTACATCGGCGTCAACAGCCGCATTGCCCGTCTGCTGCAACGGCGGCAGATCCCTGCTGTCTATTACATTGCCCCCCAAGAGTGGGTGTGGTCGCAGGATGCCCGCCTCACCTACCAACTGGCCCAGCAGATGCGGCTGATGTTGGCAATTTTCCCTGAGGAAGCCCGCTACTACGCGGCGGCAGGAGCCCATGTCCAGTATGTGGGCCATCCCCTGTTGGATATTTTGGCCGCTGTGCCCAGCCGTGCTGCAGCCAGAGCCCAGTTGGGGATCCCTGCCGAGGCTACAGTGGTGGTGGTGGTGCCGGCTTCGCGGCGGCAAGAGCTGCGCTCGGTTCTGCCTGTCCTGCTCAAGGCGGCCCAGTTGCTGCAAGCTCACCTGCCCCAAGTGCAGTTTTGGGTGCCCTTGGCCTCGCCCCGTTTTGCTGCCCCAATCGCGCGGGCTGCCCACCGTCTTGGGTTAAACCTCACCCTTTTGGATCCCCAAGCTCTGCCCTTCTTCTCCCCCCACAAAGCCCATCACCTCGCCTTGGCAGCGGCTGATTTGGTGTTGGCCAAGTCCGGCACGGTGAACTTGGAAACGGCCATCTTAGGGATCCCCCAGGTGGTGATCTATCGCCTTAACCCCCTCACCTTCTGGATCGCCCGCCATTGGCTGAGGGTGTCGGTGCCCTTCATGTCTCCGCCCAACCTGGTGCAGATGCGCCCCATTGTCCCGGAGTTGCTGCAGGAGCAGGCCCAGCCAGAGAAGATTGCCCAACTGGCGCTGGAGTTGCTAACTCGGCCCGAACGCAAAGCCCAACTGCAAGCCGACTACGCCGCGATGCGGGCAGCCCTAGGAGAACCCGGCGTTCTGGCTCGCGCTGCCAAGGCCATCCTAGAGGTGTTGGATGGCGAAGCTGGATCGAAGCAGGATCCCTTCCGCCGCTAACTCCGGCGACCCAGCACCTGGGGCACGGCCCGTCCTCCCGCCAAGGCCGCTGTCGAATCCTCCTCTTCCAGATACTCAGCATCTTGGTTGACCCGCCACCCATCGTAGCGCCGTTCCCCTGCCACAATGTTGCGAGCGGCCAAGAGGCCCGTCATCATGGCGTGATCTTGGTTACTATAGCGGTGCATGCCGTTGCGACCTGCCACCTGCAAATTGGGCAGTGCCTCTTCCAAAAAGGCCCGAATGGTCTGGATGTGAGCTTGATAGCCTTGGTTGTAACCTTGCGATCCAGTTGTACCGGCTGCCCGGCTTCTGCCAGCAAGGTTTGAACGCGCTCCCATATCTGGCCTGGCCCTAGGCGAGGATAGCGAAAGCGATCGATCAGGGTTTTGATCACTCCCCCTCGGCTGGGGAAAAAGGTTTTACGGATCAAAGAAGCCATCGACAGACCCTTGATCCGCTGGGCTGCCCAGTCGGCGCTGATCTCGTGACAAGGGATCCCCCACACCTTCTCGGTGTAGGTCTTAAAAAAAGTGCGGTACAGCCGTTCCCCAAACTGGTTGATGACCCAATCTTCAAAAGATACGGGATTGAGCCTGGGAAAGAGGCGCGCCTTTAGGTAGCTGAGCAGACAGAGACTGGTAAACCCTAGCCCCAGTTTGGCAAAGACATCCGCAGGTCGAATCGGATAGTCGAAGAAAACACCTCGATAAAAAATGCGGGAAAGCCGCCGACAAACCTGCATTTCCGAGCCCAAAATTTCCGTCCACAGGGCCTCAATTTCCGCCGACTTGGAGAAAAAGCGGTGCCCACCGATATCAAAGCGATAGCCTTGGTAGGTTACAGTGCAGGATAGCCCCCCACCTGAACCGGATCCGCTTCCAAAACCGTTACCGGGTAGCCCTGCTTGTTCAGCTCGTAGGCGGCACTCAATCCAGCTGGCCCCGCCCCGATCACCACTGTGGACTGCACTCTGGATAGCTGCCTTGAGGTACCATCTGGTAGTGGGGTCATTTCCTCAGAAATGTTCTCAGAAACAGTCATGGCAACTTCTCACACCACCTCGTCAATCCTAACGGAAATAGGTCTGTTCAAGGGATCCCCGGCCTGGGCGCGAAAGTGCTATGCCTACGGCACCCCGTCGGGAACCGCACCGCTAACGCGAAAGATTAAGCTGGAGACAGATTAGAGATCCCTTTTGTGTGCAAAGAAAGCCTTGGTGCTTCGCACCGCCGTCGCGAATGGCCGACTCTGTGGAGTGAATTTTGTGCAATCTCCCCCCATCCCCAATCCTGGACATCTGCTGACAAATGCTTCGCCGACAGTACTGTTGGCCGATGACGACCCATGCATACGCGGGTACTTGACCCACCTGTTGGTTCATGAAGGCTATCAAGTGGCAGAGGCTGAAGACGGCGACCAAGCCTTGCTGCTCTTCGGTCAAACTCAGCCTCAAATTGCCCTGCTGGACGCCCTCATGCCCGGCACGGATGGGTTCGAGTGTTGCCGCCGCCTGCGGGCTTTGGATGCGAATCTGCCCTGCTTGATGATTACCTCGCTCGAGGATCAAGCTTCCGTAGACAAAGCCTTTGCTGCCGGAGCCAGCGACTACATGACCAAGCCCATTCACTGGCCGATAATGCGTCAGCGCATCCAACACCTGATCAAGGCCCGCCAGAACTTGTTGAACCTACGCCAACAGGCGGCCCGCGAGCAAGCCCTGAACCGCATCGTCCGAGCCATTCCCACTTCTTTGCAGTTGGATCAAATCCTTGCTGCCGTCACCCGCGAGATAGGCCATCTGCTAGAGGCGGATCGGGTAAGCATCAGCATCTATCAGCCTCAGCAACAGCATTGGCGCATTGTCTCCGAGTACAGCACTCAACAGGATGGCTACCTGGGCTGTCTCATTCCCGATTCCGAAAGCCCCATTGCTCAGCAACTGAAGCAGGGGAAAGTGATGTTGCTGGAGGCAGCCGACCAAGCCAAAGACTGGGTCTACATCTCCGCCATGGCCAAAGCCTATCCTGGCAGTTGGCTGCTGGTACCGCTCTACGGTGGCGAAAACCCCGAATCTGGCCCGACCCACCCCACCCTTTGGGGCAGCCTGTGCCTGCAACTGAAAACAGCACGTCCCGGTTGGCTGGCCACCAATCAGGATCTGATCTTGGCCCTGGCCGATCACCTCTCCATCGCCATTCGGCAGGCGGAACTGTTCCAACAGGTTCAGGAGCTGAACCGCACCCTGGAAGAAAAGGTACAGGCCCGCACCGCCCAACTGGATCGCCAAGTACAGGAATTGCAGCGGCTGGATTGCCTGAAAAATGACTTCCTTAGCACGGTGTCCCACGAGCTGCGCACCCCTCTTTCCAACATGAAAATGGCCATCCGCCTGCTCAGCTCCGTCCTGCTGCCTGCCCAGGGCGCTGCCCGATCCCCGGATCTGGCCAAAATCTCTCAGTACTTGAAGGTGTTGGACAACGAATGTGAGCGGGAGATCAGACTGGTCGAGGATCTGCTGGAACTGCAGCAGTTAGAGGTGCTCAAGGGACTCCGTCCCGCTAACGCGAACGGTTCACAGCGGCCCTGCTGGTTGGAGCTGCAAGAGTGGTTGCCCCAGATCGCGGAGCCCTTTGCTCAGGAGGCCCATAGCCGCCATCAGCGCTTCAGCCTTGGGATCCCTCCAGGACTGCCTGCCATTTTTACCCTGCCGGGAGTGCTAAAGTCGGTGCTGGCGGAATTGCTGAAAAATGCATGTAAATTCACCCCTGCTGGGCACCTGATCAGCCTTCAGGCCACCTGCCATTCCGACCACCTGGACATCCAAGTCCTCAACACCGGCGTAACCATTCCCCTGGAAGAGCAAAAGCGGGTATTTGAGAAGTTCTATCGGGTGCCCAGCGCGGATCCCTGGCGGCAAGGGGGGACAGGGTTGGGGTTGGCCCTCGTGCAGCAGCGGGTAAGTCTGTTGCAAGGAAGCATTCACCTCAACAGCGAGGCCAATCGCACCTGTTTTACTTTGCGGCTGCCTCAGGTTCTCCCTGCCTTTGGCCAAGGCAAGCCAGCTCAGCCTAGGGTGTAGGCGTCGGGGTAGCCGGCTTTGGAGAGTTGGAAGCTTCCCCTTCCTGCAAAACTTCTTGCAAGCGCACACGAACCCGCTGGTTGAGGACGGGATTTTCGTTGGCCAAGGTCATCAATTCGCGGTATTGAAGCACCGTCAGCCCTTGCTCTTCAACAATGCGGCTGGCTTGGGTTTCTGTGCGCCGCATAATTTGCTCGTACTCTTCCTCGTTCTGGGTTTCCCGCAGTTGGGCGCTGGCTTCCCGAATCAGGGGATCCAACTCCAACAAAATCCGCACCAACTGTTCCACCTGGGCATCGGTGACTTGCTCTGGGGTTAGAGTCGGAGATGCCAGAGGGCTAGGAGTTGCTGTGGCCGGAGCCTCCCCCGAAGTTGGAGAAGCAGTGGCAGCAGGGCTAGGCAGCGGGGTTGCTCCCTGTGCCCAAACCGGCAGGGATCCCAGGCTGAGTCCCAGACCCATCAGCAATCCAAATTTCATCATGCCCAAAACTCCCTAGACCCAGACAAGATAAACCCAAATAGACTTAAGTCCTTGAGGCGCAGCCAAGCCTGAAGTAAGGCTAGCAAGATGCCTGAATTCCGTCTAATCGGTTCAACGCAGTCCTGAATGCCCATCAAGCCCATTCCAGCTTGCCGGTCACCTGGCGCGGGATCTATCCAATCCCTACGGTACCAGAACTCCTCACTCCAGGGCTCCCAGGATGAACTCGCGAAAGGGCTGTGTGGACATGCTGGGGATCTGCAGTGGATCTCTTGTAGAAACAAGAAGTTGGTTGTACAGTCTTACATGCGCTGTTCAACGGTAGCCCGGCACCGGAGTGCCCCTTTCTCTCCTCGGTTGAGCAGCTCCAGACTTGCAGCATTGGCAATTGACTTAGCACTTCAGCCCAAAGGGGGTTGTCTTGAAGCTGAGCTTAGGTATATGTTCTGTTGAGTATCGTTTTTGTTAATGTTAGGCTAGGGGCCAGATTTGATGCGGATCTCCCACATCGGCATCTGACTTTCTTCGCAGGTGTCAGAGCCCGTGGATCCCCTATCAATATCAGCAGTCAACCTAGCAAACGCCCAATCGCCAGCTCTCTTTGCAGGCGATTGTTGAAGGATTTTTTGTTCGGAGAAAGGTTCCCGATTAGATTTTTTTGGGCGCGTCCATAAGTAACCCTTCAAGGGCTTTGAGGGCGGCTGCTGTCTTTATTGCCTTTGTAAAAGATGATAACAAAAATGGGTAAAAGTTATTGCTTTTCTTAAGCAGCGCTGATATATTCTTTGCGGTTGCGGTTGTTCGGTCATCCTTCTACAGGAGGCTTACATTGGTTAGGAGAAGAAAGCGTAAGAGTCGCCGTCGTCTGGAAGGGCGCAAAATTTTAGATCACATTCCTCAATTTAATCTGGACAGTGGTGAAGAGAAGTCTGTAACCGCTGCTCGAAAGTATATTCAGGAAAAGTCTATTCAGCCCCCCGCGCTGATTTTGGTGCGGCGAAATGAGCATACCGTTGATCGGTTTTTTTGGGCGGAGAAGGGGTTGTTCGGCGCGCAATATGTCGAGGAAAACCACTTCCTTTTTCCCAGCCTGCGAGCTTTGCTAGCGGAGGTTGCGGCTGAGAAGCCGGAGAAAAAATCCTCGAAGGTTCTTGCAACTGCCGCTCGCTAGCCTCTGACCAGCTTTTCCTATTAGCAGGAGCTCAGGAAACAGCCCCCCTACCCTGGGGGGTTTGTTGCAGCCGCTCTCAGAAGATCGAAAGAACTGACCCTGTGTACGGGATCCCTCCCCACGGGTTGAGCTCCTGCTGCCTCACTCGCCATACTCGACCTGCTGGCGGCAGCAAGGGCACCACGCGCTACCCTACAAGGGATCTCGTCGGGAGATGCCGGATGAGCCGACTGCCTCAAACCACTGCCCATGTCCAAATTACCCGCCGCTCTTGGCAAGAGGGGGCCATTGAGGGGGAAGTCAATGCCAATGGTTGGGTTTGGCGCTTTTGCTGGCGCTTTCGGGCCGGGGAACTCAGAGTGGAGCCTTCTGTGGGGCGGGCTTTGATTTGCGAGCCCTTGAGCCGTTTTCTGGAAAAATCGGACTATCTGCTGGAACCGGGCAGCAACTATTCGTTTGTAATTCGCAGCAGCTTGTGAACTCCTCTCAAGCTGCACAGAGCTTTTGCCCAGCACCAAAGACCGGGGCTGAGCATTGGAAGGCACCTGTTAGGGTAAACTACCCGGCACCCGCGCTATGCGCAGGGTGCGGGCTTTATCCCAATCCCTAGCGGCCCCAGAGGGCAGCTAAGTTTCGGAATTTCAGGCG
>NZ_JBSSCS010000037.1:0-29198 GCF_054060015.1 Thermostichus sp. MS-CIW-25 | reverse complement strand
TTCGCGTCAGCGGGACGGAGTCCTTGAAGCCCGCACTCTTTCGCTTTAGCGGCGCGGAGCGCTTTGCGTTAGCATGAGTGCGGGAGTATGTCACACGATTACTCTGTTTTGATATTTGCCCCTCAACAAGAGCCAGAAATTTGCCGAGCAGATCGTCAGCTTAAGGTGATCGATGGGATCCAGTTAGCACTGACTCCACAACAAATCTTTGTTCTCCAATACACTACCCCCGCCGCATGGCCGTAACCCCCGTGGGATCCAGCACCTTGCCCCGTTCCACCTCGGCATAGACCAGGTAGCGATCCCCGCAGTCCATCCAAGTTTTCACACGGCACTCCAGGTAAGCTAAGGCATCCAACAAAATGGGGCAGCCATTTTCTGCAGTGGCCGTAGCCAAGCCGGCAAAGCGATCTTCTCCAGGGCGCTGGGGCCGCTGAAAGTGCCGTTGCAAATTGCTACCTTTGCCTTCCCGCAAGATGTTGAGCACAAAGGGGGCCTGGGGATAGGTCAGCAATTCGGCTTCTTGTTCCTTGTTCACCGACAGGGTTAGCCCTGGTGGATTGAAGCTAGCCTGGGCCACCGACCAGGTGAGGAAGCCGCGGCGGGTCTCTCCTTGCAGGGCGGTGACTACACACAGGGATCCCACCACCCGGCTCAGGGCTTGCCCAACCCGATCCGCCTGAGTTTCGCTGCTGGTTTGGCGAGGGGCGCGGGCTCGTTTGGCTTTGCGCAGGGCCTGAGCAAACTGGGATCCCGCCTCTTGACAGGCTTCCAGGATTTCAGGGGTGGGCTTAAACTTGGCGCGGATCGTCTCAAACCCCAAGGAAAAGCCGGCATTGAGCAACTTACTCTCGATGAGATCCACCGCTTCTCCGCTCCAGCCGTAGGAGCCAAAAACCCCGGCTAACCGGGTGGTGGGAACCGAAGAAAGGATGATGCCGAGGGCGGTTTGAATTTGCACCGGGGGATGGCCAGCCAAGGTCGGGGATCCGACAACAAACCCCTGGCAGCGCTCCAGAGCCTGGGCAATCTCTTCCGGGGTGGCCCATTCGCAGTTGATCCGCTCCACCTTAACGCCGGCTCGCTCCAACCCTTGGGCTATGGCCATGGCCATCAAACCTGTATTCCCGTAAGCAGAAGTGTACAGAAGAGCTACCCGCTGCTCGCCGGGATCCTCCTCGCACCAAGTGTGGTAGTCCAACCGCAACCGCCGCAGGCTGTGGCGCACCAAGGGGCCGTGGGCAGGGGCATAGATTTGGGCGGGAAATTCTTCCAACTTGGCCAGGGCTGCCTTCACCTGGGGCAATTGGTTGCGGTGCAAGCAGTCGAAGTAGTAGCGACGGTCTTCGCTGAGCTGCCGCCAATGCTCGTCAAACACCTGCTCATCGCACACATGGGCGCCGAACAGCTTATCGGTGTAGAGGATCCCGGTAGCCGGATCGTAGGTACAGAGGGCATCGGGGTGGCGGGGTGTGGGCACGGTGCGAAAGTGCAACTCATGCCCTTCTCCCAAATCCAGGCGATCCCCATCTCGGATGACCCGCAAACGGAAAGACTGGTCGCCATTGTAGAAAATGCCCAGATCGGCGGCTTCCTCTTCGTCGCGACTGCGGGGCAAGGGATCCATCTCTTCAAAGGCGGCCCGTAGCGTAATGGATCCCGGCTTGGAGCAGAGCACCATCGCGTAGGGAGCCAGAGGCAATAGGGCTTTGAGAGTGGCAATGCGGTTAAAGTTGACGTGGCTGAGCAAAATAAAGTCCAACCGCTGTAGGTACTGGTGTTGGGCCAGCTCTTCTAAAAAGATGCTGGTGAACGATTCCCCCGGAGGATCGATGAGAAGGGTTTGGCGGGCCTGGATGAGGTAGCTATTGGCAGTGGTGCCCCGTTGCCGAGCGTATTCCAGCTCAAACTTCAGGCGATCCCAGGTGCGGGAGCGGAGAACCAACGTGGACGGGCCGATAAGGGCAACTTGGACATCGCGGGCGGGGATCTTGCTCTCCATAGCAGCCTCCGATGCGGTATCTGTCCTCACCTTGCCACGAAACTGGAGGAATGGGGATCCCTTTTCAGAGTTTCGGGAGAACAGGGGTTGGCTTACCCAAAAGTTGGGTCTGAAGCCCCGTTCTACCCCTACGCGGAACTCAACCAGTAGGGCGGCTTTTGTGCTACAGCAAATACAGTGGCGAGAAGACTCAACTGCCCAAAAAACCACACGACTGTCTTAAAGCTGTTCACGCAGTGTTGCTAAGAAATACCAGTAATTAAGAATTTTCTCCCTTTGGGACAGGGAGTATTCAAGTTTTTGGCCAGCGAAAAGAAGAGGCTAAGATCGGCTTGTAGCGTGTTCAGGCTGCCTATGTCTGCCCGATCCAAGTCCAAAGTGGAAGCCCCTGCTAAGGGGATGGATCCCCGCCAGTTTACCGAAGCTGAGGTGGCGGCAATTGCAGAGCGGTTGGAGCGCAATGAGTATCCGACCGTCTTTGGCTGCTTGGAAGACTGGCATGCCCTTCGAGCCGTTGCCTTTTATGCTCCCCACTTGGTGGCTCCCTATGCACACCTGTTGGAGTGGGAAGTGGATGAAGATTAGGACTGTCTTCGCAGTTCCGAAGGGATCCCAGTGCTCAGGCCGACGAGGGGGGAGAATTTCCGTCAGAGCCTTGCCTGCGAATCAGGTAGCGCACTTCTTCAAGGAGAACGTTGAACCTCTGATCCGTTTCCGCTTGCCGTTGGTTGATGGCCTGGATGGCGCGTTCGTGCTCTCGTTGTAGAGCGGTGAGGGTGACAAGAGCTTGAGTCACTTCCTCTGCCCACTCGGCAAGGTGAGCTAAGTCAGAGCGGGTCTCGCTGACAACTTGCTGTAGCTCTCGCAAGCTTTGAGCCTGAGCAGCAGCTTGTTCAGCAAATTCGGCGCGGCTTTCTTGGATGGACTGACGCAGCTCCTCGATTTCCCGCAGACGGGCGGCGTTCTCCTCGGCAGACTGGGCGCGGCTTTCTTGGATGGACTGACGCAGCTCCTCGATTTCCCGCAGACGGGCGGCGTTCTCCTCGGCAGACTGGGTGCGGCTTTCTTGGATGGACTGACGCAGCTCCTCGATTTCCCGCAGACGGGCGGCGTTCTCCTCAGCAGACTGGGCGCGGCTTTCTTGGATGGACTGACGCAGCTCCTGGATGGATTGGCAGAGCTCCCGGATTTCTCGGCTGTTGGCAGCAGTCTGTTCAGCCGTCCAAGCCAGCAGTTGCTCCACTCGGTCTAAGCGGTCTTGGCTCTGACTATTCACTCCGATGCCTCGCCTTGTGATGCAATCGATAAACTCCATCCGATTATAAGTGGAGTTAAGCTCAGCCAAATAGGATAGGTGGAATGGTCATTCCCAGAGCCGCCGGATCGGAGACCGATGCAGCAACTGGTGGGCTTCGGCCAGCAACTCCGGGATCCGCAGATGCTCTGGGCAGCGGGGCAAGCAGTCACCGCATTCGGTACAGCGGTCGGCAGGTGACCCCGGAAACCAATGCCCAGCTTGGCCGAACATGTTGTAGCGGTACTGGGCAAACTCCGTCATCTCGTGGGCAATGGCCAAGTTGCGCAACCGCAGCACTTCGGGAATGTGGATCCCTTCTGGGCAGGGCAGGCAGGCGTAGCACTGGGCGCAGCGGCTGGATCCCAAGCGTTCCTGCTCGGTTTGGCGCAACCGTTCTTGCACCTGAGGGCCATTTACCCACCACCGGTCGGGATCCCGTAAGGCCGACAAGGCCACCTGCAACTCCTCAGGATGGGTGATGCCTAGGCTGAGGGTGTGAACACGGGGATCCGCCAGCAAAAAACGATAGGCAAATTCCAAGGGGCTGAAAGGGGCACAGCACTCCTGCAGGTGTTGGGGCGGGCGATAGAGCATTCCCCCCTTATCGGCGGGAGAAATAATGAACACGCCCATATCCTGCTGGGCAGCTGCTTTTAGGGCCGGTGCATTGCGCTGTTGGAAAAAGTGATAGTGCAAATTAACAAAGTCAAAGCATCCTGTCTGGATGGCCTGCAAAATTAACTCCAGGGATCCATGGGTGGAAAAACCAATGTAGCGCACCCAGCCTTCTTGCTGCATCTGCTTGAGAATCGGCAACCCTTTCTGCAGCACCCACTCCAGATGTTCCGGCAAGTTGATGCCATGAAAGGCAAATTGATCCAGGTAATCCACCCGCAGACGGCGCAGGGATCCCTGAAGCCGCTCCCGCAACCCATCTGTGGGCGTGAGCTTGCTGGTGAGAATCAACTGATGGCGGGGAAGGGGCAGAGTTTGCAAAATCTCGCCCAAGAGCACCTCGGCATGGCCATAAGCCTGAGCCGTTTCGATGTGGTTGATCCCTGCGGCTAGGGCTGCCTCAACGGTTGCCTGAGCCTGAGCCCTGGGCACATTGACCAAGCGCATGCTGCCCAGAGAAAAAACCGAGACAAGCTGTCGGGTGCGCCCAAAGCGACGGTAAAGCATTCCGGTTGAGGTAGCACCGGCAACTTCCATCAAGCCACCCCCTGGAAACGAGAAACGGCCTCAGATTGTCGGGTACAGACGGCATTTCCCTCAGGGGATTGGGGGTTTTTGCCCAGCAGTTCTGCCGCCAGCAGGATCGCCTGCTTAAGGCTCTCGCACCGGGCCACCCCTTGGCCGGCAATGTCGAAGGCGGTGCCATGATCGGGAGAGGTGCGAACAAACGGCAGCCCAATTGTCAGGTTAACCGCCCGGTCAAAAGCCAGCATCTTCACCGGGATCAAGCCCTGATCATGATAGAGAGCCAAGTAGGCATCTGCCACAGTTGGGGATCCCTGGCCATGCCAGGCTTGCGCGGGAGCCAGCCACAGGGTGTCGGGGGGAAGCGGCCCCCAAATTTGGGCGTGGGCATAGGTGCGCAGCAGCTCGGTCAGCCATTCTTTTTCCTCAGATCCCAGTTGCCCCTGTTCGCCGGCATGGGGATTCAGGCCGGCTACTGCAATCACAGGATCCCGGATCCCAAAGGTGTGGCGCAGGGATCCCACCAGCACATTCAGCGCTGTCCGCACCCGCTCTGGGGTCAGCACGGTGGGCACTTGGCCGAGGGGAATATGGGTGGTGGCCAGCAAAACCCGCATCTGCCAACCGCTGTGGGGGGAACGGGCGACAAACAGCATCCCGTAGCGTTCAGACCCACTCAGTTGGGCCAAAACTTCCGTTTGGCCAGGGAACCGGTAGCCAGCTTGATGCCAGAGATATTTGGCGATGGGTGCTGTCACGATCCCCTGAAACTCCCCCTGCAACGTCCGTTCGACCGCCGTTCTCAGGTAAGCAAAACTAACCGCACCACTGTCGGCATCCCCTTGACCGACACGGCCAGGCTGCAACCAAAAGCCCGTGTTGCATTCCAGCATCGGGATCCCTGCCGGATGGGCCAACGGAGCCGGCGACCGATCCCTCAGCAGGCGATAGGTGGCTTCTAGAACCTGCCGATCCCCCACAACCGTGATGTGGGCGCAAGACCGCACCTCAGGATCCGCCAGCACCTTGAGCACAATTTCCGGCCCAATTCCCGTGGGATCCCCCAAGGTCAGGGCCAGTTTGGGCAGTGCGAGGCTCATGGTGTCTTTATCTTGAGAAGACAGATCTTGAGAAGACAGATGATCTCCATTTTGCAGGGGAAGCAGAGTGCCGACAAAAGCTGTGGGGTAAGGTCGCCATCCCTCTGAGCCAGAATGCTGAGCTCAGCCTATCCAGTCATCTGCAAGGGGATCCATGCCGGCAAAATGGTTTAATGAGGGTTTAGCGATATTTGACCTCATATGGCCGAGACATTCCTTTACAACGCCTTGCGTGCTGCCCTCGACGAAGAAATGGCCCGGGATCCCAACGTGTTTGTTTTGGGAGAAGATGTCGGCCATTACGGTGGCTCCTACAAAGTCACCAAAGACCTGTATCGCAAGTATGGGGAGATGCGCCTGCTGGATACCCCCATCTGCGAGAACAGCTTTACCGGCTTGGCCATTGGGGCAGCCATGACCGGCTTGCGCCCGGTGGTGGAAGGGATGAACATGGGCTTTCTGCTCCTGGCCTTCAACCAAATTGCCAACAATGCCGGTATGCTTCGCTACACTTCTGGGGGCAACTTCAAGATCCCGATGGTCATCCGCGGGCCGGGCGGGGTGGGTCGTCAGTTGGGGGCAGAGCACTCGCAGCGGCTAGAGGCTTACTTTCAAGCGGTGCCTGGGCTCAAGATCGTAGCCTGTTCAACGCCTTACAATGCCAAGGGCTTGCTCAAGTCCGCCATCCGCGATGACAACCCCGTTCTCTTTTTCGAGCATGTGCTCCTGTACAACTTGAAAGAAGATCTGCCAGAAGAGGAATACCTTTTGCCTCTGGACAAAGCCGAAATCGTCCGATCTGGCTCCGATGTTACCCTGCTCACCTACTCCCGCATGCGCTACCACGTGCTCAAGGCCGTGGACACTTTGGTGCAGCAGGAGATCGACCCTGAGGTGATCGACTTGATCTCCCTCAAGCCTCTGGATATGGAGACCATTGCCGCTTCGGTGCGCAAAACCCATCGGGTGATTATTGTTGAGGAAGACATGAAATCGGGTGGCATTGGGGCGGAACTGACGGCTCGCATCATGGAAGAACTGTTCGATGAGCTGGATGCGCCGGTGGTGCGTTTGGCTTCGCAGGACATTCCCACCCCCTACAACGGCACCCTGGAGGCAGCCACCATCGTGCAACCTGCAGATATCGTGGCGGCGGTGGAGCGGCTCCTCTACGCGGATTAGAACCCCTACAAAACAACAGTAAACTACCCGCACTCATGCTGACGCAGAGTGCTCCGCGCCGCTAAAGCGAAAGAGTGCAGGCTTTCGGTAGCCCTGTAGTTGGCAAGCCAACCACGTTCGCGAAGCGAGCCGTAGGCTTGACCTCTAGGCTGGTTTACAGCAGCCCCCAAAAGCGCAATCACATTCGCACCATTCAAGTCCGCATCCCCTTCCCATCCACAGTGCCCACACTTAAACTTCTTCCCACTGCGGTAGGACTGTTCAGGGTCGGGATGAATATGCAAGCACCGGTGGCAGGTCTGCGACGTGTAGGCAGGCGGAACAAGAATCAGAGAAACCCCTGCAACCCTCGCCTTGTATTCCAGAAATTGACGGAGTTGGTAGAACGCCCAACTGTTAGCCCTGCGCCGCTCGGCTTTGCTGCGGGGTTGTTGATTGACCCTTTCCCGAATCCCTGTCAAGTCTTCCAGAGCAATAGCGCTGTTTGTGGCCTTCGCCCTAGAGACAACAGCCTTGGAGATGCGATGATTGAGCCAGGCTTGAAAGCGCCTCTCCTTGCCAGACAGCCGTTGCAACAGTTCTCTGCATCTGCGCCGGGAACTGCGGGTGCCCTTACTGGCTTTTTGCTGGAGTACCGCTCTCAGCTTGGAATAACGGTCTCGGACTCTGCTCAACTGCTGTCCATTCCAGTTATCTCCTGCCGATGTATGGGCAATATCTGTCCTTCCCAAATCCACACCCAGTACCCTGTCCGTGCGTTGGCGTGGAAACGGTTCCGTTTCCACACAGATTTGGATTTGAATGTAGTAGGAACCTTTGCGCTTGACCAGAGTGGCCGATTTGGGATTGGAGCCCGCCAGCTTTTCTCTCTGGTAATGACCAATCGCCAGCTCAAAGCGTTCTCGACCCTCCACCGTGGTCAGCGACACCGTCCAGTCTTTCTCGCGAAATGAAAAGATACGAGCGTCATAGGTCGCAAAGCCCCCCTTGAACGCTTTGACCGGGCGGTTTTTCTGTCGGGCGACCTTACGGGCACCTGCCAGCCGTCTGCAGACCTGCTGAGCCAAGTTACTGGACAAGCCGAACCGGGCACGGATTTGGTGGTAGCCCAGAGATTGAAGTTTAACGGCGTTGGCGACTTTCTCGGGTGTGTTTTGGTTGACCCAGTTCAAGGCTTGGCCGAAGGCATCCAAGGTCGCGTCCAACTTTGCGGCTTGCGACTGAGACACCTTGAGCTTGCAGGAAAGGGTCAGGACTTGGGTCATGGTTGTATCGTAACTCCGCATTCCTCCCGACCCTCGTCCTACGGACAGAGGGCGGGGCTCCTGCGCTAGTAAGCTGAAATACGGCTATCCCGTCTGCAGCATAATGAAAGCCGGAAGTTCTCTGCGTCGGATCTATGCCCAACAGCTTGCCCAGCTCCGTCGATCTCAGCCAGAAGCGCATTTTGCTCACAGGGGGCAGCGGCTTTTTGGGCAAACATGTGCTGCAACAGTTGCAGGTGCTGGGGGTAAAGCCGGAGCAGGTGCGCATCCCGCGCTCCCGCACCCAGGATCTGCGCCGTTGGGAAGTCTGCCAAGAGGTGGTGCAAGGGCAAGATATCGTCATCCATTTGGCCGCCCACGTGGGTGGCATCGGCCTCAACCAAGCCAAGCCGGCAGAACTCTTCTACGACAACCTCATCATGGGATCCCAGCTCATCCACGCCGCCTACCTGGCCGGGGTGGAGAAGTTTGTCTGCGTGGGCACCATCTGCGCCTATCCCAAGTTCACCCCCGTTCCCTTCAAGGAAGAGGATCTCTGGAACGGCTACCCAGAGGAGACCAACGCCCCCTACGGCATCGCCAAGAAAGCCCTGCTGGTGCAGCTGCAGGCCTACCGGCAGCAGTACGGCTTCAACGGCATCTACCTCCTGCCGGTGAACCTCTACGGCCCGATGGACAACTTCGACCCCGAAAGCTCCCACGTCATCCCAGCCTTGATCCGCAAAGTGCATGAAGCACAGCAACGGGGCCAAAACTACGTCGAAGTGTGGGGGGATGGCAGCCCCACCCGCGAGTTTTTCTACGCTGAAGATGCGGCCCGCGGCATTGTCATGGCCACCCAGCTTTACGACGGGGCGGATCCCTTGAACCTGGGCACCGGTGAAGAGATCTCCATCCGGGATCTGATTGCCCTCATCTGCGAGCTGATGGAGTTCCGGGGAGAGATCCGCTGGCAAACGGACAAGCCCAATGGCCAACCCCGCCGCTGTCTGGATGTCTCCAAGGCCCGAGAGAGGATGGGTTTTGTGGCCAAAGTCGGCTTGCGGGAAGGGCTGCAGCGCACCATCGATTGGTACCGCCGCCACGCCCAAGCCAGCTAGGCAACGACCTGGCTCTCCAGGCGGCCATCTTCCATGTGCAGCACCCGATCCGCGATGTCCAGGATGCGGTTGTCGTGGGTCACCATGAGGATGGTGCAGCCCTGCTCCCGCGCCAGCTTCTCCATCAGGGTCACCACCTCGCGGCCCGACTTACTATCTAGGGCTGCCGTGGGCTCGTCCGCCAGCACCAGCTTGGGATGGCTAACCAAGGCGCGGGCAATGGCCACCCGCTGTTTCTGCCCTCCCGAAAGCTGCTCAGGGTAGTAGTGAACCCGATCCCCCAGACCCACTGCCGCCAGCATTTCTTCTGCCCGCTGCTGCACCTGTTGAGGAGCAAGGCCATTGTGTAGCTCCAGAGCCATGCGCACGTTTTGGGCTGCCGTCAGAGAACGCAGCAGGTTGTGGGCCTGGAAAATGTACCCCACCTGGCGGCGGATTTGGATAAGAGTGCTGGGCTGAGCTCCCCGCAGCTCCTGCCCCAACACCTGCAAGCTGCCCTCTTGCACCGAGCGCAGCGCCCCCAGCAGTGTCAGCAGCGTGGTCTTGCCGGAGCCGGAAGGGCCGGTTAACAGCACGATCTCCCCCGGCTGCAGGACGAAGTTAATGTCGAAGAGAATCTGCTTGCGCAGGGATCCCTCGCCGAAATAGTGGTTTACACCTTCGGCTTTCACCACTGGCTCAACGGCATTCTGGGCAGAAGCAAGGGCAGCTTGATCGAGAAGAGGAGTCAGCATAGGAAACTCAAAATCTCAAAACTTTGCGTTGACAACTCATTGACCACTTAGGCCGTCATTTGGAGCGTTGAGATGAGACCATTTAGAAACCTTTGGCCGGAGAGCGTTGATGAGGATCCCAGAAGTTTTTAGACAGCCTAGCTCAAACCCTTCACCATCCATCCGATCCCCTTTGGCAGACTATTGACTTACCAACGCCCCGGCGCCCTGCCCACAGCCAAAACTCTAGAAAATGTCGGCAGGATCCGCTGCCCGCAGCCGTCGCACGGCAATCGCTCCTGAGATGAAACACATGCTCACCGCCAGCCCCAGCACCAGCACTGCCCGGTTGAAGGTCATGGCAATAGGCAGCAACGTGGCATTGGCCGTCAAATCGTAGAGCAAAACCGACAGGGCAAAGGCAGGAATGTACCCCAAGCCGGCCAGCAGGAGCGCCTCCTGAAATACCACCCCCAGCAGGTAGGTATCGGTATAGCCCATGGCTTTGAGAGTGGCATATTCCGCCAGGTGATCCGACACATCGGTGTAGAGAATTTGATAGACAATCACAATGCCGACAATAAAGCCCATGCCCACCCCCAGGCCGAAAATAAAGCCGATGGCTGTGCCCTCTTCCCAGTAGGTTTGCTCCATATCGATAAACTCCGCCCGTGAGAGCACCCGCACATCTTCCGGCAGCAAAGCCCGCATCTGCCGCACCAAGGGATCCGGATCCACACCCGGCTGGAGTTGCACCACGCCGATATCCACTAGGCCGCGCCCCCGCTGCGGAAAAATGCGCAGGAAATTGAGATCGCTGGTGAGGATGGTGCCGTCGGCTCCGAAGGTGGCCCCCATCTCGAACAGGCCCCCCACCTGGACGCGGCGGTTTCCCACCTCAGTAACCACCTCTCGCCCGGACTCAAACCACTCTGGGATGGGGCCAAACTCGCTGCGGGAGCGGCGGTCAAACAGCACCACGTCCGCCTTTTTGATCTCTTCCAGCTTGTCCGGCGTCAGTTCCGGCAAGTCCAACAGATCAGCCGAGGGATCCACTCCTACCACAAAAATGCTGCGGGTACGGCGGGTCTCTGGGTTTTTCCAGAGGGCAAAGCCCACATAGACAGGCGAGATGGCCCGCACCCCCTCAAAGCCCAAAGCCTGATACAGCCGCCGCTGGGAGAAGGTGTTCATGGCAATCAGGGCGTTGGACTGAGGGCTGACCAGGAAGATCTCTCCCTTCAGGGCCACGTGGAAGCGGATGGCACTTTCCAGCAGACTGTCTTGGAAGCCCAACTGCATGAACATCAAGATGCAAGCAAAGGCAATGCCCGCCAGGGCCACCAGCAGGCGGATCTTCTCCCGCGTCAACTGCAGCCAGGCCAACGGGATCCGATGGGCGATAAAAGCCACACTGAACAGGCTGTACATGGGCTGAGCCTACCCCTCGACATCGATGGCCACATTCACCTGCAGGTTGGTCAGGCCAGCCACGCGGGCGCTGCTCTCCGGATCCAGGCGGATATACACCTCTACCACACGGGCATCCACATCGGCAGCTGGGTCGGTGTTGAGCACATCTTTCTTGCCAATCTGCAGGCCTACCCGCTCCACTCGGCCCTGCAGGGTTTCTGGCAGAGCGCGGTTGCTAATGGTGGCCTGCTGGCCTGGCCGAACCCGCAAGATGTCTGTTTCGTAGACCTCGGCCACCACCATCATTTGGTCAGTGTTGCCCAGCTCGAGAATGCCCTCGCCGGCGGGGATGACCTCTCCAGGGCGGGTGTGGATCTTGAGCACCTGTCCAGCACGGGGAGCGCGGATGAGGGTGCGCTCTAGGCGAGCTTCTGCCAGTTCCAGATTGCGGGCCAGGGATCCCAGTTGGACTTGGGCTTGGGCCAGACTCAGTCCCGCCTCGGCAGCTTGGACTTGGGCTTGGGCATTGAGCAGATCCCGCTCACGGGCCAGGCGCAGTTGGCTCAGGGTGGCCTCGGCAGCCCGCAGATCCTCCTGTCGTTGCCGCACCAGCAGCCGGCGTTGATCCAGCTCTTGTTGCGAGATTGCTCCTTCCTGCCAAAGCTCCTGAAAGCGAGCCAGATTGGCCTCGGCATCGGCCAGCTCTGCCCGGATACGCTCCACCACCGCTTCCTGGGAGCGGATTTGCATCTGTTGCGGCTCGTCCAGACGGCTGAGGCGGGTGCGTGCCTCTTGGATTTGGGCCTGACTGAAACGGGTCTCGGCCTGCAACCGGGCGCGGGCTTCTTGAAGTTGGGCGGCAGCGTACTCTCGCTCCGCCAACCGCTCGGCGTAGCTTTCCAAGCGGGCCAGCACTTGGCCTGCCACCACGCGATCCCCCTCGGCCACCAGCAGCTCTCCCAGCCGTTCTCCGGGGGAACCGGCAATGCGCAGCACTTCCCCCTCCGGCTCCAGGCGACCCAAAGCACCAACTTGCGGAGGCAGCCGCATTTCCACCGTTGCCTCTGCACTTCCCGATACCGACTGTGTGGCTCCCTGTTGGCTCAATCCCAGCCATGCCAGACCGGCACAACCAAGCAGCCCGACTCCTGCCAGCGACCAAAGCGCTCGTGGGTTCATGGCCTTTTACCCGCTGTGGCTTTGCAGACGACAAACGCCGCCTCTTTTTCTTAAATAAGTGTAAAGTTTTTGGGATGAAAATGTCCAGCTGTATTCTGTGTTGCTTGTGCTCACCGTATTTTCACCCCCTGTGGGTTCCCCAAGGTGCCGGCAGATCACGGCAACCGGTGGGGCGCAGCCTACCTAGCTCTGGGGATTCCTGATATGATGTGGCCTGTTCGAACCTGTTTGTAGTCAGCAGAACGCAGTCCTTTTTTTGGAGTGTGGCGGTTTTAGGAGTGGGGTGGAGTTGCGATGGTGGAAACAGTTGGAGGAAGGGATCCCATCCCGCCGTTGCCGTTTCCGTCTCAGCCTCCGCCCCTGCATTTGGATCCCCTAGATCCCTTGCTTTCCACCTATCACTTTGTGGGCATTGGTGGAGTGGGGATGTCGGCTCTGGCCTATATCCTGGCTAAACAAGGGTTTCGCGTTTCCGGATCCGACATTGTCGCCAATGGCCGTACCCGCCGACTGGAAGCTTTGGGGGTGCGCTTCTTTCAGGGCCACAGCTTGGAGGGGTTGGTCGGGGATCCGCAGGTGGTCTATTCCAGCGCCATTCGCCCCACCAATCCAGAATTGGCCGCTGCCCTGGGCAAAGGATTGACGGTTTGGCATCGGGCGGACTTGTTGGCGGCTCTGTTTAACCATCGCTCCGGCATTGGGGTGGCCGGCACTCACGGCAAAACCACCACCAGCAGCATGATCGGCTATGTGTTGCTCTTGGCGGGCTGGGATCCCACCTTGATTATCGGCGGGGAAGTGGATGCCTGGGATGGCAATGCCCGTCTGGGCAAGGGGGAGTATTGGGTGGCCGAGGTGGATGAGTCGGATGGATCCCTGGTGCGGCTCTATCCCAAGATTGGGGTGATCACCAACATTGAGCTGGATCACCCCGATCACTACGCCGATTTGGGGCAGGTGATCCGGGCTTTTCAACAGTATGGGCAGCAAAGCCAAACGCTGGTGGCCTGTCTGGACTGTCCCAACGTGGCGGCTCACCTGGCGGTGGATGTGGGTTACAGCCTGACCGGTCATCCCCAAGCCCAGTACCAAGCTCGCCAAATCCTCTACACTGCCAATTCCACCTGCGCTGAGATCTGGGAAAAGGGATCCCTGCTCGGCCAGCTTCGCCTACAGGTGCTGGGATCCCATAACCTCAGCAATGCCCTGGCGGCGGTTGCCGTTGGGCGACAGTTGGGCTTGGAGTTTGCGGTGATTGCCTCAGCTTTGGCGCAATTTCGGGGGGCGCATCGCCGCTTTGAGCACAAGGGGGAAGTGGGTGGAGTCACCTTTATCGACGACTATGCCCATCATCCCAGCGAGATTCGGGCCACTCTGCAGGCAGCCCGTCTGCAACAGCGGCGGGTGGTGGCCGTGTTTCAGCCTCATCGCCACAGCCGTTTGGCTGCCTTGTTCCAGGATTTTGCCCGCTGCTTTGGGGAGGCGGACGTGGTGGTGATCGTGCCCACGTATGGGGCAGGAGAGCCGGCGCCTGAGGGTTCCGACAGCTTGCGCTTGGCCGTGGCGGTGGCGGAGCACCATCCCCATGTGCGCTATGTGTCGTCTTTGCCGCAATTGCCGGAGGTGTTGCCGTCCGTCCTGCAGCCTGGAGATCTCGCCGTTTTTTTGGGCGCAGGGGACTTAAATCAGCAGATAATCGCTACGATGCGGGCATATGCGGCTCAGGCTGGGGAGCAACCCTTAGTGGACTCTGGAGGGGAGCTGCCGGGAGAAGCCGAGAACTCGGTCGGGGAGATGGTGTCTGCTGAGGTGTTGGCATCATGACTACAGCTCCGGTGGTGCTTCCGCAAGGCGATCCCTGTGGCCCCGATACCTCAAGTTTTGCCCGACTCTCTGGACGAATTCAATCGGGGATCCCGTTGGCTCCTCTGACCACCTTTCGCGTGGGCGGCAAAGCGGAGTGGTATTGTGAGCCCCGTAGCCATCTGGAGCTGCAGCAGTGTTTGGCTTGGGCGCGAGCAGAAGGGATCCCCACGACGCTGCTGGGGGCAGGTAGCAATCTGCTCATCAGCGATGCCGGGTTGAAGGGGCTGGTAATCGGCACTCGCCGTTTGCGCGGGATCCAACTGCTGGAAGGGGGGAGAATTTGGGCCGCTGCCGGAGAGCCTTTGGTCAATCTGTCGCGGGCCGCCGCCAGGCAAGGCTGGAGTGGGTTGGAGTGGGCGATTGGGATCCCGGGCACCCTGGGGGGAGCCGTGGTGATGAATGCGGGTGCCCACGGACGCGCCATGGCGGATGTGCTGGTGGAAGTGCAGATTTTGGATGAGGAGCAGGAGCCCTGCCGCCTAGAACCTGCCGATCTGCAATTTGGCTATCGCCGCTCTCGCCTACAGGACTCCCCCTGGACGGTGACAGGAGCGACGCTGCAGTTGATCCCAAGCAGGGATCCGTCCCAGGTGCAGTGGGAAACCCAGCGCTACCTCAACCAACGCCTGAGCTCTCAGCCCTATCATTTGCCCAGTTGTGGCAGCGTCTTTCGCAACCCAGAGTCTCACCCTGCCGGCTGGCTAATCGAGCAGGTCGGCTTGAAGGGGTACCGCATCGGTGGGGCCCAAATTTCAGAGCGCCATGCCAACTTCATCCTCAATTGCCATCAGGCGAGTGCCAAGGACATTTACCGCTTGATTCGCTTGGCCCAGGAAAAGGTCTATCAACAATGGTCGGTGCTTTTGGAGCCGGAAGTGCGCATTCTGGGATCCTTTGAGGATTAGAGGAGCATTGGGCAGACAATTTAGACTGTTTTCTTTTGGTGATTTTGATGATTCTGCTCTTAAACTGTTCTTACCAGCTTAGATGCTCGTCGATTCTTTCCTATCGGCTTATGAGTCAAGATGCAGCCACCTTACGTCGTTTAATTCAACGGCTCAATCAGTCCCACACCACTGCGGAAGAACGCCGCTATTTGGTGGAGATCGGCAGCTTGGCTGCTTTGCTCACCCCGGAAGAGGCTGCCGCTTTGGCCCAGGATCCCAAGCAACTCACCGCCGAGCAGCACTATCGCATTTGGGACTGGGTGCATCGCTGGGAACGGGAGCACCGCCACGAAGATCTGGACTGGGATCCCTCCCTAGACCGACACAACGACTAGAACTCGAAAGAATCCCGTCCCGCTATCACGAACAAATCCCGGCCAGAGTCTAAGACAAAAGCCATCTCCAAGTCTCATTTTTGAACAGGATCCACACCCCCAAGCCCATGAGAATCCAGGGCACCCAGTGTTCTGTCCGTTCCGTTAAAACCTTCGCCACTGCAGGCTGCATCGTCAGTTTTTGAGCCATTGCAAACCACAATCCCTTCATCAGAAAAAAGATCGTGGAAAAAAGGGCCAACTGAGGAGGGGTGCTGCCGGCAAACAGAGGAACGTACAGGCTGACATTATCTCCACCATTGGCAAAGGTGAGGAGCATGGACATCAGGGCTGGTGGGGGCAAAAAAACTGACCAAGCCTTTTGGGTTGGGCGCTCTCGCAACTCTTCCAACTCTTTTTCCAAGGTTTCTTCAGGTTCAGGTTGCCACAATTTCCAACCGCCTACCGCAACCGGGATCAACCCCAGCAGCCCAATCGCAGGTGGCGGCAACAGCAGGCCCCCCAGGTATCCCAGAGAGCTGAGCAGGATCAACCCTGCCAAGCCCAAGTAGCCTCCCAGCCAAATGTGCCAGCCCTTCCACAGGGGTTGCAGCTGCGCCTGGGCAAACAACAGAACCAGCAAGAAAAAGTCGTCGATATGGGTGGCAACAAAAGCGAGGATCCCTTCGACTAAAGTTGCCCAGAAAATTGCCAGCGGCATAGGGTTAAGAAATGGGGAAGATGGCGCTGATATCGACGAGGTGAAACTGAAGCAGCCCAACAATTGCCGAAGTATAGGCGGTAGAAGAAGCCAGCCCAATCAAGAGATCGCGTTTCATATTGCGGGGTTTCTCGCCTTTCTCGACGACATCCGTAGCGCCAAACTGCATCATGAGAATGCCTATCAAGTTGGAGAGCCAGTACCCCACGAGAGTTCCGCCCAAAAACCACTGTGGCTGCCACAGGCTACAAAGGTAGCCAAACCCATAGGCAATCGGCAGGTTGAAAAACAAGTCATTCCACCAGGAAAGGGGAGACAGCATAAACCCCAAAACCAGTAAAATGCCACCTCGGAGCTTCTTCCCCATCGGCTCTGTCTTCAACGTTGCACTTCAGGCTTCTCCATGAAAACCCCGATACAATGCCTAGCCCTACACTTGGGAGAATGGCACGGCCTCTTTTCTGACTATCGACCTACTGCCCACGGTGGTTGGGAGCTGGGGGGCCAAAAGCGCAGCCTCATCACCTTTGAGGCTTTGGAGTTGGGCGCGATCCGCCAAACCAACACCTACTACCCCCTACAGGGATCCCCCACTCCCGAAAGCTCCCAGAGCTGGGTCTACCAGGATTTCTCGCCGGGATTGCGCTTTTTCCCCGATGGATCTTTTTCCAATGGGCGGCTGCAACTGGCGCCGTTTAGTGATTTTGCCGTCGAGCAGGGCTTTCTCTGGGGGGATCGCAAGGCGCGGCTGGTGCAACAGTGGGATGCCCAAGGTCGTCTGGTAGAGGTAACCGCGATCCTGGAGCGGCGCGGCCAAGCTTTGGATCCCGTTGCAGACTGTGCACCCCTGAGCAGAGAGCGACTGAGAGCCTGCCTCCAGGGGAGATGGCGGGGGATCGCCCAGAGCTTTGCGGTTGCCGAGGGCCGGTTTGCCGAAGCCGAGGTGGACTCCTCGGGGGCAGAGTGGTTGAGCAACTGGGATCCCTTGCCGGGAGGGCTGTGGATTGGCGGGCCGGATCCCTTGCCCATCCCTACCGCCCACCGGGATCGCAGCTTTTCGGTGAGCCTGAGCTGGTTTCCGCAGTCGGAAGACTGCCATTGTCTCTTGCGTTTGAGCCGAGACTACGATGCCCGCGGTGCTTGGCAGCGGGTTACGCTGATCCGGGCGCAGAAGGATCCCGTTTGAGAAAGGCGCAAACCTGGGCAAACACCGTTTCCCGCTCGCAGTCCAAAGTGAGGATGTGGTCGGAGTGCTCCAGCCAATGCAAGATCTTCTCCTCGGATCCCAGCTCTTGATAGAGCCACGCTGCCTGTTCAGGATCCACTACTGTATCTTGGCGAGATTGCAGGATCAGAGTGGGAACCCGGATGCCGGCCACCTCTCCCTTGACCCGCTCGATCAGCTCCAGAGCGCTGCGCACTGCCGACAGATTAAAGCTGCGGAAATAGGCCGTTCTTTCTGCCAAGGCTCGAGCGTCCCCATCCCGAATCGGCAAGCTGAGGCGGGGCACCTCCTTCAATAGCCAACCCAGGCTGTTCAGGTACTGCTCTGGGCGAAAAAGATAGTACCAGTGGTGGCGAATGGCGAAAAACGGCGCCAGCAGCACCAATTTATGGATGGGATGGGCAAAAGCCAGGTGCAAAGCCAGCAGACAGCCGGTGGAAAAGCCCACCAAGGAAACGCGGGGATACTCCTGCTGCAGAGCCAGGTAATGCTCCAAAGCCCGCCCGTACCACTCCGTCCAGCGGGAAGGGGGCATGTGGGCAGACCGGCGGTCGTGTAAGCGATGCGGAGCACTGTCATGGCCGGGATAGTTAAATCCCTGCACCGTCAGGCCAGCCGCCAACAGCCGCTCTGCCAGCCATTGCAACTCGTAAACACCGCCCCCCAATCCATGTAGCAGCAGACAGGCGTGTTCCCCTGCTCCTCGCCACAAAAAGGGTTCGTTACTCAACATAAAAAAATAAAACTCCGTTCCACTTCGCGACGGGATCCCTTGCTAGCCCAAGGTGATATCCAGCAACATCATCACCACAAACCCACTGATGACCCCAAAGGTGCCCTCCCGCTCCAACCCCTGCCGGTGCGACTCAGGGATGATCTCATCGGAAATGACAAACAACATCGCCCCCGCCGCAAAAGCCATGCCCCAGGGTAGTAGGGGCTGCGCCAGAGAGACCACCGTTGCTCCCAGGATCCCGCCGATGGGCTCCACCAGTCCGGTCAGCAGGGCGATGCCAAAAGCGAACAGCCGCGAGTACCCCTGGCTTGCCAGCGACAAAGCCACCACCAGCCCTTCTGGCATGTTCTGCAAGCCGATCCCCAGCGCCAGCGCCAACCCATCGCCGACTTGGCCGGTAGCGAAACCCACTCCCACCGCCAGTCCTTCCGGGAAATTGTGCAGGGCAATGGCAATGATAAAAAGCCAAATCCGTTTCAAATGGGCGCGGTTCTCCCCTTCCACCCCTTTGAAAAAGTGCTCGTGAGGAAAGAGGCGGTGGGCACTCTCCAGGAAGATCGCCCCCAACAACAGGCCCGCCGCCATCACCACAGCCGCTCCAAACTGGGAATACCCCAGCGCTATGGCTGCCTCGGTGCCCGGCACCACCAGCGAAAACGAGGTGGCCGCCAGCATCACCCCACCCCCAAATCCCAGCAGGATCCCTTGCGCCCTTTCGGAGAGCGAGGGAAGAAAAAGGGCCGGCAAAGCCCCCAGCCCCGTCGCCAAGCCGGCGATCAAGCTGGCCAGGGATCCCATCCCAATTGGATGCACAAGCCAATCTCCACAAAGGCCGAATGCTTTTCAATTCTCCTCCCTTTCCAACGTTGTGTGAACATTGCTGGCTCGAGCGGCATAGGCGAGGTTGTAAACTACCCGACCCTGACTGCTTCGCAGTACAGGGCGGGCTTTCGGTAGCCCTGCAGTTGGCAAGCCAACCACGAACCTCTAGGCTGGTTTACAGCAGCCCCCAAAAGCGCAATCACATTCGCACCATTCAAATCCGCATCCCCCTCCCATCCACAGTGTCCACACTTAAACTTCTTTCCACTGCGGTAGGATTGCGCAGGGTCGGGATGAATGTGCAAACACCGGTGGCAGGTCTGCGACGTGTAGGCAGGCGGCACCAGAATCAAAGCAACCCCCGCACGCAGAGCCTTGTACTCCAGAAACTGGCGTAGCTGGTAGAACGCCCAACTGTTGGCCCTGCGCCGCTCGGCTTTGCTGCGTGGCTGTTGATTGACCCTTTCCCGGATCCCTGTCAGGTCTTCCAGGGCGATAGCGCTGTTGGTAGCTTTTGCCCTAGAGACAATAGCTTTGGAGATGCGATGATTGACCCACACTTGAAAGCGTCTCTCCTTGCCAGACAGCCGTTGCAACAGTTCTCTGCATCTGCGCCGCGAACTGCGTGTGCCCTTACTGGCTTTGCGTTGGAGTACCGCCCTCAACCGGGAGTAGTGGTCTCGGACTCTGTTCAACTGCTGTCCATTCCAATTGTCCCCCTCTGACGTATGGGCAATATCTGTCCTTCCCAAGTCCACCCCGATCACCTTGTCGGTATCTTGTTGCTTGGGTGGCTTTTCCTCTACGCAAATCTGGATGTAGTAGGAGCCATCTTTGCGCTTGACCAGGGTGGCCGATTTGGGGTTAGAGCCAGCCAGCATCCCACGCTGGTAGTTGCCAATGACCAGTTCAAAGCGTTCTCTCCCTTCAACCGTGGTCAGCGACACCGTCCAGTCTTTTTGACGGAACGAGAAGATGCGTGCGTCGTAGGTAACGAACCTACGCTTGAACTCTTTAACCGGACGGTTGCGCTGTCTCGCCACTTTGCGAGCGCCCGCCACCCGTCTGCACACCTGTTGAGCCAAGTTACTGGACAAGCCGAACCGAGCTCGAATCTCGTAGTAGCAAAGGGATTGCAGTTTGACCGCGTTGACGATCTTCTCCGGCGTGTTCTGGTTGACCCAGTTCAATGCCTGCACAAAGACATCCATCGTCGCGTCCAATTTGGCGGCTTGTGACGGGAACGCCTTGAGCTTACAGGATATGGTCAGGACTTGGCTCATAAGTCCATTGTACTTCATCAAAGCGCATTCCTCCCGGCACTGACCCTACGGGTACAGTGCGGGGCTCCTGCGATTTCTAGCTGAAAGTTGGCTTGGAGCGCCAGATTTTGTGCTTACAAGCAAGGTACCTAAGAGCAAGTCTGAAGGAGCTATTCCCTAGTTGGAGTTTGCCAGCTAAGCCAAGGTTTATTACAATAATTGTGAATTGCCTCGGCGCAGAAGCGTCCTGAACAGCAATTGGACTGGAGTACACTGCAGCAAGACAGGTCGATAAAAACTAAAGTCAAGTCCGATAGTGATGAGGAGTGAGAGAGCGATGAAGAAAAAAGCAGTTACAACTCTTGTGGCCTTGAGTCTAGGAGCGGCCTGTCTAGGACTGACCGGCTGCGGTGGCGGCGGAAGCGGTGGGACGACAGTGCCTACACCTACACCGACTCCAACTCCGACACCTACGCCGACTCCGACACCTACGCCGACTCCGACACCCACGCCGGGTGCCCCGACTTTTGCCAAGGCATTTAGTTCTACCTCGGTCTCGCTGGCTTTTGGCTCCACTCCCAAAACAACTCTGACCTACACGATTACCAACACAGCCGCTCTGCCGCTGACTGGTCTAGCTTTTTCCGACACCTTGCCTAACGGTTTGGTCATTGCCAGTCCCAATAACCTGAGCGATGGCTGTGGGGGGACGGTGATAGCTTCACCAACAACCACTTCCATCTCGTTGGTCAACGGCTCATTGGCAGCCAACGCTAGCTGCACCATCAGCCTGGATCTTCAGGTTACAGCCACGACAGTGGGATCCCTGACCAGCCCCGCGGTAACCCTGAGCAGCAACCAAGGGCTCAATGCCACCGCTGCTGCTATCAGCTTAACGGTAACGGTGCCAGCTCCCGACTTTACCATGGCCTTTGCTCCCAACCCGCGTGTCCTAAGTGCCCCAGGTACCGCCACCGGAACTTTGACGTTTACAATAACCAACAACGCAGCCATTACATTGACGGGCTTGGCCTTTAACCACACCTTGCCGATAGCGCCGGCTAGTGGTTTGACAGCTACCGGTTCGTCTGTGTTGCCAGCTACGTGCGGCACCGTCAATATAGTGCCGCCAAACTCAATTGGATTCACCGGAGCACCACTAGCCCCAGGACAAACTTGCACAGTGGACATCTTTGTCCAAACGACAATACCTCTGCCCACATCCGGCACCTACACCTACCCCAACTCCCCGGTGACGTTGAACAGCACTCAGGCTAACCCTGTTACAGTGGGGCCGGTAACCTGGACGGTTCAGGTTAATTAGTCCTTCAAAAGCAGCTCGGCAATTTGAAGGGCGTTGAGGGCCGCACCTTTGCGGATTTGATCCCCGCACAGCCACAGCTCCAGGGCCTTGGGCTCGGAGATGTCCTGGCGGATGCGGCCCACCGCCACTTCATCCTTGCCGGCCACGTCGATGGGCATGGGAAAGCGGTTCTGCTGCCAATCTTCAATGAGCACCACCCCAGGGGCCTGGGCCAGGATTTGCCGGGCTTTTTCCACAGGGAAGGGCTGTTCAAACTCTAGATTGAGGGCCTCGGCGTGGGTACGCAGCACCGGCACCCGCACACAGGTAGCTGTCAGCCGCAGGTTGGGGGATCCCATAATCTTGCGGGATTCGTTCACCATCTTCATCTCTTCCTGGCAGTAGCCGTTCTCTTGCAGGGGGCTGTTGTGGAGGAAGAGGTTAAAGGCAATGGGGTAAGGGAACACCTGGGGCTGCAACGGCTGCCCCTGGAGGTAGGCGCGGGTTTGCTCTTGCAGCTCCACCATGGCGCGGGCCCCGGCCCCACTGGCCGATTGATAGGTGGCGGCCACCACGCGGCGCAGGGGGATGTGGCGATGCAGGGGGTAGATGGCCACGCACATTAGGATGGTGGTGCAGTTGGGATTGGCAATGATCCCTTGGTGACGGAAGGCTTCCTGGGGGTTGACCTCCGGCACCACCAGCGGAACATTGGGATCCAGGCGAAAGGCGCTGGAGTTGTCAATCAGCACCGCCCCCGCCTCGACGATGGTTCTGGCCCAGGTTTTGGAGACACCGGCTCCGGCAGAGGCCAGCACCAGATCCAGGCCCCGGAAGGCCGCTTCTGAAACCGGCTCAACCGGGATCCGCTCCCCCTTGAAGGTCAAATAAGTGCCCGCTGAACGGGGCGAGGCCAAAAGCTTTAGGTCGGCTACAGGAAAGTGGCGCTCTTCCAATAGCGTCAGCAGCTCCGTCCCTACTGCTCCTGTTGCTCCCAAAATGGCTACCCGTTGTTGCCGTGCCATGCTTTCTTGTCCTTAGGTTTTCCTAATTCTAGGGTTCCAGAGGTTGCTGTAATCGAGGCCAAAGCAGCCTGCACCTCTGCCAGCTCGACTTGATCGGTCAGCTCCGCTTGGCCAATCCGGCGGGGCAAAACGAAGCGAATCCGCCCCTGTTTGACTTTCTTGTCGGCCTGCATCGCCTGCAACACCGTCTCCCAAGGGATCCCGGCCGGCCACCGGCTGGGCAGTCCTGCTTTCTCGATCAGGCGTCGTTGCCGTTCGGCTTCAGCAGCGCTCCACCACCCCAGGCGGCGGGCGATCTCCCCGGCAGCTACCATGCCGATGGCGACAGCTTCTCCGTGCAGGTAGCGGCGGTAGCCGGTGGCAGCTTCTAGGGCATGGCCGAGGGTGTGGCCGTAGTTGAGGATGGCCCGCAGGCCCGCTTCTTTCTCGTCCTGCTGCACCACCCAGGCTTTGCACTCGGCACAGCGGCGCAGCAGGTAGTGCAAGTCTGCGGGAGTAAAGTCGGTATAGCGGCTCAGTTGGGGTCGATCTTCCAAAAACTCAAATAGGTCGGCAGCCTGAATCACGCCGTATTTGATCACCTCTGCCAAAGCCGAAGTAAACTCCCGCTGGGGCAGAGTCTGCAATAGCGTTGGATCAATCCACACCAGGCGCGGCTGATAAAACGCCCCAATGAGGTTTTTCCCGCCAGGATGGTTGACGCCGGTCTTGCCACCAATGGCCGCATCCACCATGGCCAAAAGTGAGGTGGGCACCTGCACAAAAGGGATCCCGCGCAGCCAGGTGGCGGCAGCAAACCCCACCATGTCGCCAATGACCCCCCCTCCTAGCGCCACCAAGGTGGAGGAGCGCTCCAGGCCAAAGGCTAGGGCGGCGTCGTAGATCTTGGCCACCGAGCGCAGGGTTTTGTAGCGTTCGCCGGCAGGCAATAGGCACAGGTGGGCGGCGAACCCCGCTTGTTGCAGCCCCTGCAGCAACTTCTCGGCAAAGTGTTTGGCAATGCCGGGATGGCTCACCACCAGAGCCTTGCCGGAAAGCCCTCTAGCTCGCATTTGGGATCCCAGCTGGATGAGGCTGTGGCCAGGGGGGCCTTCGGCAGACTGGAGGAGAATATCGTAGGAGCTGTGGGGAAGCTTGACAGGGATCAGATAGGGATCCATGCGTGTCGGTCCTGGGGGGCGGGATCCAGTGTGGCATGTTCTGCTCCCGTCTGCCTGCTGCAGGCATTGTCCTTGGGGTCTGAAAGCCCAGGGGATCCTGCTAGGGGTTGGGGTCAACCGGCTGCGGTTGGGGAGTGAGGGTTTCCAATTCCGGCAGAGCCATTCCCGCCGGCGAGGCCGAGTCTTCTTGGGCCAAATCCTGCAAAGCAGCTTGGGCCGGCTGAAATTGGGGATCCAGCTCCAGACAGCGCCGCAAGCTGGCCTGGGCGGCTTCTCGCTGGCCGGCGCGCAGTTGAATCAGCCCCAGGGTGTGCCAAAAGGCGGGCCGCTGGGGATCCAGGTGCGTGGCCTGTTGGGCGTCTGCCAGGGCAGGTTCCAGCTTCCCCAGTTTCAAGGCTTCCCAGGCGCGGTTGTTGAGGGCCACAGCATCTTCTGGGGTGAGCTGCAAAACCCGCGAGTAGGCTTGCACAGCTTGTTCGGGATCCCTCAGCTCGCTGTAGATCAACCCCAGGGCAAACCAGCCCCAGGGATCCCGTTCGTTGAGGCGGAGCATCTGCTGGCAGGCGGCACGGGCTTCTTCCAGCCGGCCCAGGCGCCGCAGGCTGGTGATCTGGCCAAACCAGCAGGCAGAACTGCCGGGACGCTGCTGCACCAAGCGCTGGAAATGCTGCAGGCTGGCCCCATATTGCCCCAGCTCCTGCTGGGCCATTGCCAGGGCATAGCGGGCTGGAAAGTGCTCCGGCTTGATCTTGAGGGCTTCCTCGAAGTGGATACAGGCTTCTTTCAGGTAGCCCAATTTCTGGAAGGCCACACCGCGGGCGTACCAGCTTTTGTAGTTGTCGGCATCGTAGCGCAGGGCGCGTTCTAGGGCCTTGCTGGCCAGCCGATACTGCCCCAAGCGCAGCAGGGCCACCCCCAAGTTGTGCAGGGTGATGGGATCCCGGCGACGCAGCCGCAGCGAGCGCTTGTAACACTCGACAGCCGAGCGCAGCCGGTGGCAGTGGAAGAGGGCATTGCCTTGGTAGCGCCAAACCCGCGCACTTCTGGGGTTGAGCTTCAAAACCCGCGCAAAACTAGCCGCTGCCGAGCTGGGCCGCCGCAGCCGCCGCAGCACGATCCCACGGGCCAGCCAGGTGCGGGGCTGCTTGGGGTTGTAGCGCAGCGCCTTGTTCAGGCTGTTCAGGGCCAGCTTCGACCGCTTCAGTTGCAGCAGGCGGATGCCGCGGTTATGCCAGGCCAGAGCATCTTCCGGGTTGCTCTCCAGCACCTTGTCGTAGTTAACCACCGCCGACTTGTACTGCCCCAGGCGCCCCAGAATCAGGGCCAGGCGCAGCCGGGTTTCTTCGTCGTAGGGGTTGATGCTCAGGGATCCGTTGTAGCTGTCCACCGCCTCGCGGTAGCGGGCCAGCTGCACCAGCACATCCCCACGGCGGCTCCAAGCCAGGGCGAAGTTGGGATCCATGTTCAGAGCCCGGTCGTAGGCGGCCAGGGCTTCCGTCAGGTTGCCGCGGCGACGCCAGTCTTCCCCCCGCTCGAATTGGATGTCGGCACTGTTCCACTGAAACAGCCGCTGAATAAACTGCAGAATGGCGATCTGACGCGCTCCTTCTTCTGGCGTGGCGGAGGGGGTTTCGCCTGTGGCAATGCGCAGGATGGCCATCTGGATGGCCCGCAAAAAGGCCTGAAATCCCCGCACCTCTTCATCTTCCAGGGACTCTTTCCCCTCACGGCGGCGGTATTGCAGCCGGAACCGCTGCAGATCCCCGGGGGCAGGGAAGCTGGGATCCAAAAAGTGCATTAGCTCCAAGGCGCGGTACTCAAACAGCACCGGATCCTCTTCTGAGCCAGTAAAATCCAGCAGGGGCGCCTCTTCCAGGGGGCGGGGTAGCTCAGTGGGGGTGTGCAGCAGCGTCAGCAGGCGCTGGTTTTGTCGTGCCGGGGCATGGGGAAACCCGCTGTACAGCTCATCCCTTGGCCAGGGATCGGCAACAAACTCTGGAGAGGCCACCACTCCCACCCAGCGGCATTGTTCGATGGCCAGTTGCAGCTCCAGCTTGCGGTTATCCCCCGGCTGCAGCATCCAGCGGTCAAACCAGACTTTGAAACCCTCGCGATCCAGCCGCTCTGCCAACTGCCGAGCCCAACGGGCTTGCTCTCGGTGGTAGCGCAGGAAGAGATCGAACTTGTACTGGTCTGAAGCCATGAATGCTCGCTTGCTGCACTCTTCCAGCTTATCTTTGAGGAGGCCGGGTTGACTGGCTCCAGAAGGGAGGGCAGGTCTTAAATAGAGTGGGTAGCTGCGAGAAGAATTGGGAACCAGGACAAAGCCAGCAAGGCTGGGGGGAAAGGGCGGGGGCTTATGGACAGAGGGGTTTTGGCGATTGCGGCTGCGATTGGTTTTGTGATTCTGCTGTTGGAAGCGATTCGCTATCGCCGCTGGGGATCCGTTCGCCGCTGGCAACCGGCAGTGGGGCTGGGCTTGGTGGCCTTGGCGGCGCTGGGGTGCTGGCTGGGTCAGTTGCCGGATCTGATCCCCCTGGCTTTGTTGTTGGGGGGCCTGGTGGGGGTGGGTTTACTGGGGTTGAGTGGCTGCGGTCGGGCCGGGCAAGGGCTGGTGGTGCTGTTGCTCAGTTTGGCGGCCTGGCAAAGTCTGGCTATCGGCTCCCCCAGTCGCATCGGCATTGCGGAGCAGCATGGAATGCTCTTTCTGTGGGGCTGCGGCCTGGGGATGGGCTTGGTGGGGATCCCTTTGCTGGGGGTCTTGGCCGAAACAGAAGCCCTGTCCTTGCTGATGGCGCTGGGCCAGGGGTGGAGCGGCATTGCCGCCTTAACCTGGGGATCCCGCCTGTTCGCGCTAGCGGGGCAGAGCCCTTTGGAAATGGGATCCCAGCCGGATCTCCCTTGGCAGGTGCTGTTGCCGGTGGGGCTGGCCGCCCTCAGCTTGGTGGCAGGCACTGTGCCCCTCTTGACCGCCGCAGAAGACTCCCCCAGGCTGCTGTCGGCAGTGGGGCATGGGGTGGGGTGGCTGGTGGCGCTGGCGCTGGCCTTGGCCTTGACCCGCAACAGTCTATATCAGGATCCCTTCTGGGCCTTGCTCTACGGGGTGGGGGTGCTGCTCTCGTGGGCCTTGCTTGCCTTGGAGAACCAGACGGGACAGGGGATCCCTGCGCCAGGGGAACCTGCTCATGTCAGCGGGCCGGAGGCTTTAGCCGGTCGCGTCAGCGTTGCCGAGCAACAAGGACGGCTGCTCTGGCGGGCCTGTGTGGGCCTAACGCTGGTGGGCGGAGGAGCGCTGCTGGCGCTGCGATTGGGGGGATCCTACGGGGCGGCCCTCTTGGGGCTGGGATGTCTGGCTTTTCCCAGCCGTTGGGGGGCGATGGCAGCCCTCTTCTTGTCGGCCCGCCCTCTGCTGCAAAACCTGTTGCACCAGTTCAACCTGCAGGTTGCCGGGATCGACCTCACCCAACCCTATGTGTCGGCGGCGCTGTACCTGGGAATGGCGGCCATGGCGCTGGCGGCGCTCCTGCACTGGCTGTATGGGCCAGACAAACCCCTGCAGACGGGGATCGCTCTGACGCTGGCCAGCCTGGCTCTGCCGGTGGGGGTGGGCTACTTCATTCACGCTCAGCCGCAAGCGGCCTTCCTATTGGGAGCTTTGATGACTGCTTTGATCCTGGCGGCGCTGCAGCCCATCCTCCTGCAGCAGGAGGGAAGAGGGGCGGAATCTCTGGGGATCCGAGGTTTGGGCCTGGCTGTGCTCGCCATTCTGGGATCCAACCTCAGCCGCGATTGGACGGTAACCGGCTTCCATGCCACCCGCCTGGAACGGGCGCTGGTGCTGGCCGGGGTGGTCGGGATCCTGGCGTTGATTCTCCTGCTCTGGCAAGGCTGGAGCCTATGGCACTCTGGGAGAACGCGCGCCCCCGCCCGCTGATGAAACCTGTTCCCCTGGGCACCCTCGGCACCTGGCAGGGGATCCTCGGCCCGGAACAAACCGCTGCAGCCCTGGGCAACCCCGGTGTGAAGGTGATCGGATCCCCGGCTCTGTTGACGTTGATCGAGCGGTGCAGCCACACCACCTTGCAGCCCTTCTACGAGCCGGAGGAAGCGGCGGTCGGGATCCGCTTTGCCTTGGAGCATCGGTCGGCAGCGGTGGCGGGGGATCCCTTGCAGGTTCGGGTCGAAGTCGTGGCCGTGGAGGGGAGACGCATTCAGTTTCAGGTGGAGATCACCCAGCAGGAGCGGCTGGTGATGCAGGGATCCTACACCTGCCTGGTGGTCGATTTGCCCCGTTTTCTGGCCCGCTATGGATTGACCGCGGAGGATCCCAGTCGGTGCTCAAGCTGTTCGCGTTAGCGGGACGGAGTCCTTTGGGATTGCTGCTGGCCGTCTTTGTGGGAACTCTCTTGTTCTGGCCTCAACAGCTCATTCTGCGCTACCGCAAACCCTGGCAGGGCCCCCTTGCCTGGATCTGGAAATGGCACGGCTGGGGAGGCTGGGCCGTGCGGGGCAGCCGCCGTGGTTGGGAATGGCGTTGGGGATCCCTGCGCCTTCGCGGCCGTTGGCCGGCGCAGCGGAGAGAACGTTGCTCCCCCAGAGATTGGCCCTACCTGTGGAAGCTGGGCAAGCAGCTCCACATCCAATCTTGGCAAGGAGGGGTGGAAATTGGCTTTGCCGATCCGGCTTTGACGGGGCAATGCTTGGGACTAATCGCCGCTCTACCCCCTCAGTTGGCCCAACACCTGCGCTTGACCTTCACCCGCATCGGCTGGTGCGGACAGGGATCCCTGGTGGTTCGGTTTCGCGGCTGGCAGGTGCTGGGGCCGGCCTTAAAACTGGGATGGCTCGCCCTTTCGCGCCGGTGGGACAGAGTCCTGCGGGCAACCAGGGGGGATCCCCAGCAAAAATAGCCCATGGGACAGCTGGCGTCAGGAGCAAAGCGCTGGGGGGGGAACTGCAGCGCTGACGCGGTCAGGCCGGCTGCAGCGCCGGGCAGCAATTCAACAGAGGCATGACCTACCCGCCTCCCCCTTCGCCCTGGCCGTTGGTAGGGGTGGGGGCAGGTGCTGCAGGGATAATCGGCGGCACAATGTACTGGCGCAGGCAGCGTCGCTGCAGACAACTGCAAAACCAGATCCAAGCTTTGCAAGCTCCTGTTGTGGCGGCTCCTCGCGCTCTTCTGGCTCTTTCGGCTCCTCCTCCCGCCCTTCATCGGGGGGCAGCTCTTCTCGCCACTCTTCGGGCGGCTCCTCCCGTCGTTGCTAGACGAACTCAGCTAGAAATCGCAGGAGCCCCGCACTGTACCCGTAGGGTCAGTGCCGGGAGGAATGCGCTTTGATGAAGTACAATGGACTTATGAGCCAAGT
>NZ_JBSSCS010000036.1:7500-29804 GCF_054060015.1 Thermostichus sp. MS-CIW-25 | reverse complement strand
AGTTCAAGGCTTGGCCAAAAGCCTCCATCGTCGCGTCCAATTTGGCGGCTTGCGACTGGGACGCCTTGAGCTTACAGGAGACGGTCAGGACTTGGCCCATAAGTTCATTGTACTTCATCAAAGCGCATTCCTCCCGGCACTGACCCTACGGGTACAGTGCGGGGCTCCTGCGATTTCTAGCTGACCAGATGGGTATGGGCAAACTTCCCCTTCAACGCAGCAACCGCTCTGGCAGAACATCCTGACGGATTAGGTCGGCATAAGTTTCTCGCCGCACAATCAACTGGGCCTCTCCCTCGTTGACCAGCACCGCGGCTGGCCGAGGGAAGCGATTGTAATTGGAAGCCATGCTGTAGTTGTAGGCCCCCGTCGCCAAAACCACCAACACTTCTCCTGCCATTGGAGCGGGCAGAAGCACATCCTTCAACAGCACATCCCCCGACTCGCAGTGCTTGCCGGCCACCGTTACCCGCTGCGTGGCCTCTGCCTCTGGTCGGTTGGCCAGAAGGGCGGTATAGCGGGCTTGATAGGTGATCGGGCGCGGGTTGTCGGACATACCACCGTCGATGGTGATGTAGGTGCGTCCCTGGGGCAGGTCATCGCTGGGAGGGATCCGCTTTTGCCCCCCCAGGGTGTAGGCGGTCACGGCAGCCGGCCCAATCACAGATCGTCCGGGCTCACAGAGCACTTTCGGCAAAGGGATCCCAGCCTGGGCAAAGGCTTGTTGCACCGCCGTCGCCACAGTTTCCACCCACTCCGGGATGGAGGGGGGATCATCGGATTCGACATAGCGGATCCCCAGGCCCCCACCCACATTGAGCTCTTGTAGGGGCAACCCTCTGTCCAGCCCTTGCCGCCAGATCTGGGCCAGCACCCCCGCCAGGTCTCGGTGGCCCTGCAGATCAAAAATCTGCGACCCAATGTGGGCGTGGAGCCCGACGCACTGCAACTGAGGATGGGCGGCCAAAAAATCCAGCACTTCCGGCAATTGCCATCGCCCGATGCCGAATTTGCTGTCGGTTTGCCCGGTACGAATGTACTCGTGGGTGTGGACGTCGATACCGGGGTTAACCCGCAGGAGCAGCCGCGCTGGCCGTTCGGGTGTGGCCAGGGCCGAGACCTGCTGCAGCTCATACAGGCTATCCGCCACCACAGTACAGCCTGTCTCCAGGGCTAAGTTCAGCTCCTCAAGAGACTTGGCGTTGCCGTGCAGATAGAGATCTTCACCTTTGGCCCCCGCCTGCAGGGCTGTGTACAGCTCCCCGCCGGAAGCCACATCCAACCCCAGCCCTTCTTGCAGAGCCAGAGCACAAATGGCCAGGCAGTTCCAGGCTTTCGTGGCGTACAAAACCCGGGATCCCCCGGCGTAGCAGCGGGCCCAGGTGTCGCGGTAAAGCTGGCAGGCGCGGCGCAGCGTCCACTCGTCCAGGATGTAGAGAGGGGATCCGAACTGGCGCACCAGCTCCACCACGTCGCACCCCCCAATTTCCAAGTGCCCCCGGCTGTTGATACGGCTGGTCAAGGGGCGCAAAGACTGGTTGGGAGAAAGGGTCTGCTCTGGATGGGTAGGAGTGCCGAGGGTAGAAATCATGGTCAGGGGCCGAAGGACTGTTTTCAACGATATCAAGTTCCGCGTTCAGCTTGTCTTGAAAAATGTCCAGCCCCGACCCGATCCGGCTTTTTCCGGCAGCTTCCCTCTGTAGCCAGCTCTGGCGCCACCTCATTGTCTGCACGAGGATCCGATGGCTTCCCAGCTCTGGCCTCTCGATTAAGGCGGCTGATGATGGGAGCAGGTCTGATTTGGGCAACACCTTCTGCTATGATGAAAGACCGGTGTCAATGGGTCGATGCCCGAGGGGTTAAAGGGGGCGGACTGTAAATCCGCTGGCTTACGCCTACGTTGGTTCGAATCCAACTCGGCCCACCATCGGGTTTGCCCACGTGGCTCAGTGGTAGAGCACCCCCTTGGTAAGGGGGAGGTCACGAGTTCGATCCTCGTCGTGGGCTTGGCAATTTAGAGATAATCTTCAGCCGATAGTGCCAACGGCAACTGCCTCGCCGGTCAACGAAAAAGCCCGCGTGGCGGTAATGCGCACCGGCACCAGGGATCCCTTCAGTTGCTCTGGATCCCCTTCGAAGAACACCAAGCGATTGCCGCGGGTACGCCCCATCGCCTGGCGGGGGTTTTTCGGGTTGGGGCCTTCCACCAGCACCTCTTGCACCTGGCCTAAGAGTCGGGCGCTGCGAGCGGCAGCCACCTCGGCCACCAGTCGGTTCAGCCGTTGCAGGCGGTCGCTTTTTTCCTCTTCAGGCACCTGGTCGGGCCACTCGGCGGCAGGGGTGCCGGGACGGGGGGAGTAGGCAGCAGTGTTCACTTGGTCAAAGCCGATATCCTGCACCAGTTGCAGGGTTTCTTGGAACTGGGCTTCTGTTTCTCCCGGAAAGCCGACAATGGCATCGGCGCTGATGGCCGCTTCGGGCATGTATTGGCGGATGAGCTGGATGATCTGGCGATAGCGCTCGTGGGTGTAGCCGCGCCGCATCCGCTTGAGCACTTCGTTGCTGCCCGCCTGGAAGGGAATGTGGAAGTGCTCGCAGACTTTGGGCAGCTCGGCGCAGGTGGCGATCAGCTCCTCGGTAAAGTAGCGCGGGTGGCTGGTGGCAAAGCGAATCCGTTCAATACCTTCCACCGAATGGACGAAGCGCAACAAGCTGGCCAGGTTGGTTTTCGGATCCAGATCCCGTCCGTAGGCGTCGATGTTCTGCCCCAGCAACGTCACCTCGCGGTAGCCCGCTCTGGCCACGTCTTCGATTTCGGCGCGAATGGCCTGGGGCTGTCGGGACTGCTCTTGCCCTCGCACCCGCGGCACGATGCAGTAGGTACAACGCTCGTTGCAACCGTAGATGACATTGATCCAAGCAGTGACCTGGCTGTCGCGGCGGGGCTTGGTGATGTCTTCTGGGATCTCAACCGGATCGGTGGCCACCACCTGGTTTCCGGCTTCCACCTGCGCCAGCAAATCCCCAAGGCGGTTCACGTACTGGGGGCCCATGACCAGATCCAGCTCAGGGACGCGGCGCAACAATTTCTCCCCCTCTTGCTGGGCCACACAGCCGGCCACGATCAGCTTGATGGCCGGGTTCTTGCGCTTGCGCTGTGCCTGGATGCCCAGGTAGGAATAGACCTTCTGCTCAGCGTTGTCGCGGATGGTGCAGGTGTTGTAGAGAACTAAGTCCGCCTGCAACTCATCTTCGGTGGCCACATACCCCAGGGACTCCAGGATCCCGGCCATGCGCTCGGTATCGGCGCGGTTCATTTGGCAGCCGAAGGTGATGGTGTGGTAGGTGGGAGCAGCCATGGGAAGAAACAGTACGAAGAACCACCATCTTCGAGCTTAGCGGATCCTTAAAATGGCTGCGGGGCTTGAGACTCCAACAGTTAGTCTAGATAAAAGTTCCTACACCGGAAAAGGTTATGTTGCCGAAGCATCGCCCCAAGCAACTATCGCTGGGCCCTCTGGAATCGGAAATCTTGGAGATCCTCTGGGATCTGGGCAGCGCCAGCACCCGTCAAATCCACGAGCGCATCTTGGCCGATCCGGATCGGGAGCTGGCCTATGCCTCTGTGACTACAGTTTTGCAGCGCTTGAGCCAGAAGGGCTGGGTGAGCTGTGAGCGCCGCACCGATCCCCAAGGGCGGCATTTGCCGATGCTGTGGCGGCCTCGTCTTTCTCGTCAGGAAGCGGCCAGCCTCAGGGCCTTCACCCACCTGCAGCAATTTTTGGCCGTGGGGGATCCCGATACGGTGGCAGCCTTTGCCGATAGCCTGGATCAGGCCAGCGTGTCCCAGTTGCGGGCGATTGCCGAACGGCTGCGGGCGGCCCGTCAAGCCAGGAGGGATCCGCGATGAGCCACTTGGGCATGTTACTGCTGGGCTTGGGCCTCAGTTGCCTGTGGCGGGTGCAAGTGCGCCTGGATAAGGGGGGCGGGTGGAGCCGGCGTTGGCAGCGGGCTTGGATCCACTTCTTGCTGCCCCCGCTGCTGTTGCTGACCACTGCTCTGGCCTTGGCCTGGATGGGGCCGTGGGGACAAATGGCCGGGGTGGGGGGCTGGTTCTGCTACGGCTGTGCTCTGCTGTTGCTGGCCGTAGCCGGCGGCGTGGCCTTGCACTGGATTTGGGAATACTGGCGCTCCTATCGACGTGCCCATCTGCAAGCTTTAGCCCATGTGGATTTGCATGGCTCTCCGGCCTATGTGCTGGATTTGGAGATCCCTTTTGCTGCCCAAGTGGGGGTGTGGAATGCCCAGTTGGTGGTCAGCCGCGGCCTGCTGGAGCAGTTGGATGATGAGCACTTGCGGGCTGTAATCGCTCACGAAGAAGCCCATCGCCACTACCGCGACACCCTGTGGATGTTTGGGGTGGGCTGGCTGCGACGCCTCACCGGCTGGCTGCCCAACACCGAGGCCCTGTGGGAGGAATTGCTCACCCTACGGGAGCTGCGGGCGGATCGCTGGGCGGCCCAACGGGTGGATCCCTTGCTGTTGGGAGAGGCCCTGCTGCAGGTGGTGGGCTATGGCGTGGTGGAGCAACCGGCGGCGGCCTGGGTTGGCTTTGCAATGGCCGTGAGTTCAGACTCAGGGCAACGGCTGCAGGAGCGTATCGATGCCCTGTTGCGGCAGGCAGAGTCAGGGCCTGTTGCTCCCCCGCCCCATTTTTCTTTAATTCGGGGTTGGGCCTGGTTGGGGTTGGCCCTGTTGCCTTTGCTGGCGATCCCGTTCCATACCTGAAGATTGACGGCGATTCCTCAACCAAATTGTCCTTGGGTTGGGGAAGCGAGCTTGAAAAAAAACCACCAGTTGACGCCCAAAGCCTGAGATCTGCTTTGCAAGCAGAATGGGATACTCTAGGTCAGGTTTTCTGGACTTCTAGGGACTTACAGCAGTGCAAACCAACTCTTCCCTTTCTGAGGCGACCGGGTCGGCGTGTGATCCCCTTACGCGGGCGCAGATCCTCATCGAGGCTTTACCCTACATTCAGCAGTACCAGGGCCGCGTTATTGTCATCAAATACGGCGGCGCAGCCATGGTGCACCAAGAGCGACGGGCCGAGGTGCTCCGAGACATCGTCTTTCTGGCCTGTGTGGGGATCCGCCCGGTGTTGGTGCATGGGGGGGGGCCGGAGATCAACAGTTGGCTACAAAAACTGGACATTCCCTTCAAGTTTGTGGATGGCTTGCGGGTTACCGATGCCGCCACCATGGAAGTGGTGGAGATGGTGTTGGTGGGCAAGGTTAATAAGCAGATCGTCCAGCTCATCAGCTTGGCCGGCGGATCGGCGGTGGGGCTGTGCGGGCGGGATGGCAACTTGATCAAAGCGCGATCCCAGGGCCGGGCGGAGATTGGCTTTGTTGGGGAAGTGAGCAGCATCAACCCCCAGTTGCTGCAAACCCTGTTGGAAGGTGGACAGATTCCGGTGATCTCCAGTGTGGCTGCCGATGAGACGGGCCAAGCCTACAACATCAACGCCGATACGGTGGCGGGAGAACTGGCGGCCTCTCTGGGGGCAGAAAAGCTGATTTTGCTCACCGACACCCCTGGCATTCTCCGGGATCCCCAGGATCCCAGCTCCCTGATTACCCTGCTGGACATCGAGATGGCCCGCCAGCTTATCCAAACAGGTGTGGTCAGGGGCGGCATGATCCCTAAGGTGCAGTGTTGCATTCGCGCCCTGGCACAAGGGGTGCGGGCGGCCCACATTCTGGATGGGGGATCCCCTCATTCCCTATTGCTGGAGCTGCTGACCGATGCCGGCGTGGGCACCAAGCTGGTTCCTTCTCAATTTGCCGCCCAGTTGGAAGGGCTGAACAACGGATCCCGCTAAGCTTCCTTGATAAAGCGAAGAATCTCCCGCACATGGCCGAGAAACTGGCTATCCACACTGAGCTGAGCCACAGCTTGGCGGGTCTCTTGGCGCAGTTGGCTGTGGTCTAGCTCGTTGCTGGCCCGCAACTGTTCCAGTTGGGCCTTGAGCGCGGCCAGCTCCTGCCGTAGGTAGCGCCGGGTTTCTTCCTCTTGTTGGGCCCAAGAGCCAGGTTTGCCGGGATCCCATTGCTCCTGCAACTGCTCGACTTGGCGCTGCAACTGCTCTAGTCGTTCCGCCAGCTCGAGGGCATCTTCGCGAGGGATCTGGATTTGCCCTTGCAACTGGGCCAAGCGGTCGGCCAAATACTCGTAGCCCCGGATGGCCGGGCGCAGAGCCGTTAACAACAGGGCAGCCACAGCGCTGGGGTAGCCAATGGGGGTGACTTGCCCAACGGCCAAGCCATAGAAGGCCAGAGCCGACAGCCCATGCAGGGCAATGGCCACGCGCAACGACCAGCGGCTGAGCTTTTGTAGGAAAGCCAAGGTTGAATCTTCCACCGGGATCCCTCGTTCCTGAGACACGACCGCCTCCTGCTGAACGGCCTTGGCCTGAAAGTAGAGGTTCCAGGGAAGGGTGACGATCACCACCAGCCACCAAAAGCTGGCGATCCCAATGGCCCAGTCGGCCAGCTCCCCAATGGGTAGCCCAAAAGCCCGCAGCAGGACAAACAGGATCCCACCGCCGATCAACAACAGCAGCCCCGCCACCCAAACTGGGAAAAAGATTTTCGAGTAAGACACGGAGTAAGAGGTTGAGTAAGACATTGCCGGTTTCTCCTCATCAAGCTGCCTACAGCCTGCCCGAACCGAGCGGCCAGAAGCTCGTAAACTACCCGACTCCGACCGCTAAGCAGTACGGAGCGGGCTTTCAGTAGCCCTGAGCCTGCTCTGCTCTGCCAGAGAACAAAACAGGCCCGAACCTCTAGGCTGGTTTACGACAGCCCCCAAAAGCGCAATCACATTCGCACCATTCAAATCCGCATCTCCTTCCCATCCACAGTGCCTACACTTAAACTTCTTTCCACTGCGGTAGGATTGCGCAGGGTCGGGATGAATGTGCAAACACCGGTGGCAGGTCTGCGACGTGTAGGCAGGCGGTACCAGAATCAAGGCAACCCCTGCACGCAGAGCCTTGTACTCCAGAAAATGACGGAGTTGATAAAACGCCCAACCGTTGGCCCTGCGCCGTTCGGCTTTGCTCCGCGGCTGTTGATTGACCCTTTCTCGGATCCCTGTCAGGTCTTCCAGGGCGATAGCGCTGTTGGTAGCTTTTGCCCTAGAGACAATAGCTTTGGAGATGCGATGATTGACCCACGTTTGAAAGCGTCTCTCCTTGCCAGACAGCCGTTGCAACAGTTGACGGCATCTGCGCCGCGAACTGCGTGTGCCCTTACTGGCTTTACGTTGGAGTGCCGCCCTCAGCTTGGAGTAGTGGTCGCGGACTCGGTTCAACTGCTGCCCATTCCAATTGTCCCCCTCTGACGTATGGGCGATATCCGTCCTGCCCAAGTCCACCCCGATCACCCTGTCGGTATCTTGTTGCTTGGGTGGTTTTTTCTCTACGCAAATCTGGATGGAGTAGGAGCCGTCCTTCCGCTGGACTAGGGTGGCCGATTTGGGGTTAGAACCAGCCAGCATCCCACGCTGGTAGTTACCAATGGCTAGTTCAAAGCGCTCTCGCCCCTCCACCGTGGTCAGCGACACCGTCCAGTCTTTCTCGCGAAATGAGAAGATACGTGCGTCGTAGGTAACGAACCTACGCTTGAACTCTTTAACCGGACGGTTGCGCTGTCTCGCCACTTTGCGAGCGCCCGCCACCCGTCTGCACACCTGTTGAGCCAAGTTACTGGACAAGCCGAACCGAGCTCGAATCTCGTAGTAGCAAAGGGATTGCAGTTTAACCGCGTTGACGATCTTCTCCGGCGTGTTCTGGTTGACCCAGTTCAATGCCTGCACAAAGACATCCATCGTCGCGTCCAATTTGGCGGCTTGTGACGGGAACGCCTTGAGCTTACAGGATATGGTCAGGACTTGGCTCATAAGTCCATTGTACTTCATCAAAGCGCATTCCTCCCGGCACTGACCCTACGGGTACAGTGCGGGGCTTCTGCGATTTCTAGCTGAAGCGGCCAGTTTTCCGTCCGTCCCAGAGCCATTAGGGGTGCAGCTATAGCCATTCCCAATGGCGAGGAAACCCTTGCGGATCCCAAACTCCCTCTCCCTCAGGGAGAGCGCTTAGAGTAGATCAGTGCTCTCTATGAGTTGTCTTTGTTGTTCTCGGGTGTAAGCCTGTGAGCCTTGCCGCCTCTCCCCCCGATACCGATTTAAGTAGGGATCCCCGCCCTCGGCGAGAAAGCGATTGGCGGCTGCTGCGGCTGCTCTGGCCCTATGCCCGTCGGCACCTCAGGCTGGTGTTGGCGGCCTTGGCCTTTCTGCCCCCTTTGGCCTTGGCGGATGCGGTGCAGCCTCTGATCCTACAGCGGGCTCTGGATGGCCCCATTGCCCGAGCGCTGGAACGAGGTGAGGCCGGGATCCTCTCCGACCTTTGGCCCTATGTGGGGCTGTTGATCCTGACGGTGCTGGTTCGCTGGCTCTTCCAAGCCCTGGAAGGGTATGTCAGCCAAAAGCTGGGGCAGTTGATGACCCGCGACATCCGCGACGATCTCTTCGCCCACATTCTGGCCTTGCCGGCTCAGTTTTTCGACCGCACCCCGGTGGGCAAGTTGATCACCCGCATCACCAGCGACGTGGAAGCCTTGGGGGATGTCTTTTCCACCGGTGCCGTCGGCATTGTCAGCGACCTGTTTACTCTGGGGGTGATCGCGGTGGTCATGCTCAGCCAACGCTGGGATCTGGGCTTGCTGCTAATCCTCATCGTCCTGCCCATCAGCGCTGTTGTCCTCGAGTTGCAGCGCCGCTTTCGGGATGCCAACTTTCGCGTGCGCGAAGAACTCTCCAAGCTGAACTCCTGGATCCAGGAGAACATCTTGGGCATTACCGTGGTGCAACTGTTTCGGCGGGAGCGGCTCAATAGCGAGATTTTTCAAACCATGAACCGCCGCTACATCCGGGAAGTGGATCAAACCATCCTTTATGATTCTGCCCTTTCTGCCGTTTTGGAGTGGGTGTCTTGGCTGGCCGTGGCGGCTTTGCTCTGGGTGGGCGGGCAGCAGGTGATGTCAGCCGGTAGGGGCTCACTTGGAGGGGGATGGACGGGATCCCTGCCCCTGCCCAGGGAACCCCTCACCTTCGGTAGCCTCTACGCCTTTATTCTCTTTTCGCAACGGTTTTTCAACCCGCTGCGGCAGTTGGCCGAAAAGTTTACGGCCCTACAGGCGGGGTTCACCGCCGTCGAGCGCATCGACGCCATCCTCAGCCTGCCGGTTGCCATCCGGGATCCCGCTCAGCCCCGCCACTTGACCCCCAATGCCAGAGGAGAGGTGCAGTTCGAGCACGTCTGGTTTGCCTACAACCCCGGGGAGTGGGTGCTGAAAGACCTCACCTTCACCATCCGCCCCGGAGAAAAAGTGGCCCTGGTGGGGCCCACGGGAGCCGGGAAAAGCTCCATCATCCGCTTGCTCTGCCGTCTCTACGACGTAACCCAGGGATCTATTCGCATTGACGGCGTTGATATTCGGGATCTCCCCCAGGCTGAGCTGCACCGCCACCTAGGGGTAATCCTGCAGGATGGATTTTTGTTTTCCGGGGATATCCAGCAAAACATCACCCTAGGAGAGAAGGCAGATCTAGCGGCAGTGGAGCAGGTCGCCCGCCAACTCAACCTGCATGACTTCCTCCGCAATTTGCCCCAAGGCTACGCCACCCCTGTGCGAGAGCGGGGCAGCAACCTCTCCAGCGGCCAGAAACAGCTTATCAGCTTTGTGCGGGCCATGTGGCGGGATCCCAAAATCTTGGTTTTGGACGAAGCCACCGCCAGCCTGGATGTGGGCACCGAAGCGCTCCTGCAATCGGCTCTAGACACCCTGCTGCGGGATCGCACCGCCCTGATCATCGCCCACCGCCTTTCCACCATCCGCGATGTGGATCGCATCTTGGTTCTGCAGCGGGGGGAACTCAAAGAGCAGGGATCCCATGCCGAGCTCATGGCCCTCAGCGGGCTCTATGCCAGCCTCTATCGGCTGCAAGATCTGGGCGGCTAGCAGGGGCCCAGGCCGTCAGCGACTGGCGCCAAAGCGAGACCGAATTGCCTTTAGGGTGGTGAAGCTGGCATCCGCGAACGCGATGCGAGCCTTGCAGAGTAACAGATTGCCGTTATCCACGGCAGTGTCTCTCAAGCTGGCCAAACCATCGCTGGCCTGCACCAGGGCACGGCGGCCCCAGCTAGAGAAATTTTTGCTGAGGGTGTTGATCAAGCGTTCCATAGGGATTGGACATTCCGCTCCTTGTCTTCCACCTAGCCTACTCCCCCAGCCGCAGGTATCCACAGAGGGCCATCAAGAAAATTGTTTGTTACAGATTGTTAAAAACTTGCCGTCAAGCCGGCAGACTGGCTATGATAGGCCCCAAGTTTGGCAAGCAATTCAAAGAAAGCGGTTAGCCATGAATCATCGGCCAGAGGTAGTGGAAGGCACAGAGTCCAAGCAGAAGGTGACCCTGTATCTCTCACCTGAGCTGCACCGGAATCTGAAGATTCGGGCTGCCGTGGAGCGGGAGCCGATGTCGGCAGTGGCAGAGAAGGCCATTACCTTCTATCTGCTTCACCCAGAGGTCATTGAAGGGGTACAAGGTAGCGCCTATCGTGTCCATCAATGTCCCAAGTGTAGTCACCCATTTGTTATCCGCGATGGAGAGGTGGTTTCCCTGCACCAGACATCGGCTGCCGAAGCCATCCTTGAAGAGGTGGAGCCAGAATACTGGGGATCGGCTGCTGGCTCGGAAGAGCAACGGCAGGATGCTCTGGTACCCTGCTAGAACGCTCCCAAGCGGGCCCCCTTCAGGAACTTGAGCTGATAGGAGCAGACAGCAACACAGAAGGCTTCTAAAATCCTCTCAAAATCCATCCAACAAGGGCGTACTCCCAAGTGCAATCCAATACCTAGGCAACTCGAACCCCATTTTTCAACCGTTCTGGCGGCTCCTGAAATTTCCCCTCTGCAGTTGGTGTTTCCCATGCAAGAGCTAAGCATCCTCATTCAAGCTCAATACCCACTGCTGTACCTGCTGACTCCAGAGGAGGAACGGGCAGAAGCGGCTCTGGCAGCAATTGCCCGCACCCTTAAGCCTCAGCGTCGCCTATTCATTTGGACAGTTACCCACGGCATCGTCGAATACGGCAACCCCCGCAGCCTCACCCAGCACAACACCCAATCCCCCCAGCCCGCCATCCAGTGGGTCATGGAGCAAAAGGATCCCGCCATCTGCGTCTTCAAAGACCTACATGACTTCTTGGACAACACCGAGGTGAAGCGCTGGCTGCGGGATGCTATTGCCAGCCTGAAGGGATCCCACAAAACCATCCTGCTCATGTCGCCGGTGCAGGTGATCCCGGTCGAGCTGGAGAAAGACATTTGCGTAGTGGACTTCCCCCTGCCGGACATGGCCACATTGGAGCGCGCCCTCAACCGCCAGCTGGAGCAGATCCCGCGCTCCCTGCCTTTGGCTCCTGATACCCGCGAAAAGTTGCTCAAGGCGGCCCTGGGCCTAACGCAGGACGAGGCAGAAAAAGTCTACCGCAAGGCCGTGGTGATGCATGGTCGCCTCACCGAGGCAGAAGTAGACATCATCCTCTCTGAGAAGAAGCAACTGATCCGGCGCAACGGCATTCTCGAGTTTATCGAAGAGGACGAGACCATCGACGCCGTTGGCGGTCTGGAAGAGCTGAAGCGCTGGCTGCTGCAACGTTCTGAGGCCTTCACTGAGCGGGCCCGCGCCTATGGACTGCCCCAGCCTAAGGGGATGCTGATCCTGGGCGTACCCGGCTGTGGCAAGTCGCTGATCGCCAAAACCACGGCTCGTCTCTGGGGCTTGCCTCTGCTGCGTCTGGACATGGGCCGCGTTTATGATGGCTCCATGGTGGGCAAATCGGAAGCAAATCTGCGTAGTGCCCTGCGGACTGCTGAATCTCTTGCCCCTGCTATCCTTTTCATCGACGAGCTGGACAAAGCCTTTGCCGGGTCAGCAGGCTCCAGCGATTCCGACGGGGGCACCTCTAGCCGCATCTTTGGCTCCTTCCTGACCTGGATGCAGGAGAAACGCTCGCCGGTTTTTGTCATGGCCACGGCCAACCGTGTGGATCGTCTGCCGGGTGAATTCCTGCGCAAGGGCCGTTTTGACGAAATCTTCTTCGTGGACTTGCCCAACATCAACGAGCGCATCGAGATCTTTCGGATCCACCTGAAGAAGCGGCGGCGCGACATCAGCCGCTTTGATCTGCGCCAGTTGGCCGCAGCCTGTGAAGGCTTCTCCGGCGCGGAGATCGAACAAGTTTTGATTGCTGCCATGTACGAAGCGTTTGCCCAGAACCGCGAATTTACCCAACTGGACATTTTGGCAGCAACGAAAGCAACTCAACCGCTATCTCGCACCATGACGGAGCAAGTGGTAGCGTTGAGGGAATGGGCCCAGCAGCGGGCTCGGCCTGCAGCGGCCTCTGTAGCCGAGTACCAGCGGCTGGAGTTCTAGGAGGAGGTGAGGATCCAAAGCTACCTTGACAGAAGCAGGGACGGCAGGGCCCAAACCTTCCCCAAAGAACAGTGCCCATTGTTTGTGTCGATGTTCCAACCCCTACACACAGGAGAGAAACACCATGTCTCATTTTAGCACCTTGCGTACCAAGATCACCGATAGCCAAATCCTGATCAACTCTCTGCGCGATCTCGGCTACACCGTTAAGCTGAACGCCGACGTGCGTGGCTACAACGGCCAGCGTGTTCGCGCTGACATCGTGGCTCAGTTGGAAGGCGACTACGATCTGGGCTGGTCGAAGAATCCCGACGGTTCCTACGACCTGATTGCCGATTTGTGGGGCGTGGCCAAGAAGCACAACCAGACCGAGTTGATCAACTCCATCAACCAGAAGTACGCCGTCAACAAGACCTTGGCCGAGGTGAAGCGTCCTGGCTTGAACAACGCCAACGTTAAAGTGGTGATGCACTAAGCCGGATCCTGTCTCGCCATCGCTGCAGCGATCTACACCGACTAAAGTTAGGAGGGGCTGAATCCAGCCCCTACTTTTTGGCTTGGTTTTTGGATTGGAGGGGCTGCGGCCCGAAGGAGAAACCTAGGCTTCCGTGAGGGCGGCAATGCCGGGCAGCACTTTGCCTTCCAATAGCTCCAAGCTGGCTCCGCCACCGGTGGAGATATGGGTCATTTTGTCGGCCAGGCCCACTTTTTCCACGGCAGCCACCGAGTCTCCCCCGCCGATGATGGTGGTGGCTCCCGCTTGAGTGAGATCGGCCAGGGTGCGGGCAATGGCTTCTGTGCCCAGGGCAAAGCGGTCGAATTCGAACACGCCCATTGGCCCATTCCAGACCACGGTTTGGCACCCCTGCAGGGCAGCCTGGAAGGCTTTGATCGATTCCGGGCCGATGTCCAAGCCCATCCAATCCTCGGGGATGGCGTGGATGGAAACGGTCTGGGCGTTGGCGTCTTTGTCAAAGCGATCCGCTACCACCACGTCCACCGGCAGCAACAGCTCCACCCTTCGCGCTTTGGCTTTCTCCATCAGGGAGCGGGCGAGATCCAGCTTGTCGGTTTCTACCAGGGATTTGCCGGTCTTGAGGCCCTGGGCTTGGTAAAAGGTGAAGATCATGCCGCCGCCCAGCAGGAGCTTGTCCACTTTTTCCAGGAGCCGCTCAATGACGCCGATCTTAGTGGAGACTTTGGAGCCGCCGATGATGGCCGCCAAGGGGCGCCGCGGATTCTCGATGGCGCCCGAAAGAAACTGCAGCTCCTTTTCCACCAGGTAGCCAGCCACAGCAGGCTGGAGATAGGCGGTAACGCCGGCAGTAGAGGCGTGGGCGCGGTGGGCGCTGCCAAAGGCGTCGTTGACAAACAGGTCGGCCAGTGAGGCCAGCTTGCGGGCAAATTCCGGGTCGTTGTCCTCCTCTTCTGGGTAGAAGCGGACGTTTTCCAGCAGGGCCACCTGGCCGTTTTCCAGGCGGTTCACTACCGCCTCGGCCTCAGGGCCGATGCAGTCGGGGGCAAAGGCAACCGGCTGGCCCAGCAATTGAGAAAGACGGGTGGCTACGGGGGCCAGGCTATTGCCCTCGCGGGCGACCTTAACCGCGCCTGTCTCTTTGTCCTTCTTGACGGGGCGGCCCAGGTGGCTGGTGAGGATCACTTTGGCGCCTGCCTGGGTGAGGGCCTGGATGGTGGGCAGGGAGGCGCGAATGCGGGTGTCGTCGGTGATGTTGCCCTGGGGATCCAACGGGACGTTGAAGTCGGCGCGCACCAGCACGCGCTTGCCGTTTAAATCAAAGCCAGATGACAGCAGGGATCCCAGTGTTTGTTTGGCCATCGTTGTTTTCCCCCGGACTGCAGAAAATCTTTATTTTTTCTTCCGTATGTATCCTACCAGCGATTGGGATCCCGGCAGTGAGACAGATGGGCTTCGGGATCCCCTTGTTCCGCTGCTTTTGCTGGGTCGGCCTTCCGTCTGCCCCTTGGCCCCGGCAATTGTAACGGTTTGCAAATAGAATAAAAATGTTGCTTTGTCGTTACCCTCATGCGTGTTGCCATTGCTGGTGGCGGGCTGGCCGGGCTGGCCTGTGCCAAGTATCTCTGCGATGCCGGGCATCAACCGCTCCTCTTTGAGCGGCGGGATGTTTTGGGTGGCCTGGTGGCTGCCTGGAAAGATGCCGACGGCGACTGGATCGAGACGGGGCTGCACAACTTTTTTGGCGCCTACCCCAACACCTTGCAACTGTTCGCGGAGCTGGGCATTTCCGACCGCCTGCAGTGGAAGGAACACAGCTTGATTTTCAACCAGCCGGACAAGCCGGGCACCTATTCCCGCTTTGACCTGCCGGATATTCCCGCTCCTTTCAACGCCATTGTCGGCATCTTGCGCAACAACGACATGCTCACCTGGGGGGAAAAGGTGAAGTTTGCCCTGGGGCTGGTGCCGGCCATGATTCGCGGCCAGCGCTATGTGGAGCAGATGGATCGCTATAGCCTCTTGGAATGGCTGCGGCGGCAGGGTATTGACGAGCGGGTCAACACCGATATTTTCATTGCCGTCTCCAAGGCCCTGGCTTTCATCAACCCGGAGGAGATCTCGGCCATGGTGCCCCTGACGGCCTTGAACCGCTTTTTGCAGCAAAAAGATGGCTCTAGGATTGCCTACCTAGACGGCGCTCCCCCAGAGCGGCTCTGCCAGCCGATGGTGGACTACATTGTCGCCCGTGGGGGGGAAGTGCATTTGAAGGCGGCGTTGCAGGACATTCGTCTCAACCTCGATAACAGCGTGGCCGGGTTTTGCTTAGCCACCCCCTCTGGGCCGGTGGAGGTGACTGCCGATGCCTATGTCTCGGCCCTTTCGGTGGACGCGCTCAAGGAGCTGCTGCCGGCGCAGTGGTGGGGGATCCCCTTTTTCCAAAAGCTGCGTGAACTGGAGGGGGTGCCAGTAATTAGCCTGCAGATCTGGTTTGACCGCAAGATTACTCACATCGATCACTCCTTGTTTTCCCGCTCGCCGCTATTGAGCGTGTATGCCGACATGAGCAACACCTGCCGGGCCTATGCCGATCCGGAGCGGTCCATGTTGGAGCTGGTGCTGGCTCCGGCTGCCGAGTGGATTGATCGCGGCGATGAGGAGATCTTTGCCGCCACGCTGGAGGAACTGAAAAAACTCTTTCCCCAGCACCTTACCGGCCCCAACCCCGCCCGCGTGCGCAAGTGGGTGGTGGTGAAAACGCCGCGCTCGGTCTACAAGGCTACCCCTGGCAGACAGCAGTATCGCCCCACTCAAGTTACCCCTATTCCCAACTTCTTCTTGGCGGGCAGCTACACCCTACAGCCCTTCCTGGGCAGCATGGAGGGGGCCATCCTCTCCGGCAAGTGGGCGGCGGAGGCCATCAACAAGGGGATCCCATTTCAACGCGCTTCTGTCTCGGCCTCAACTCTGGCAGCTGCGGGGGTCTAGCTCTCCGCCGTCCGCCTCCTATGCCTTTTGAATCTTTCTTTTCCCCACAACCTCTTCTAGGCTATCCGCGGCGTCCGCTTTCCCGTAGTGTTGATATGTGCCCTCGCCGTTCCTCTTCCTTCTCTATCCTGGCCCTGTGCTCCTGGAGATAGCCAGATGAGTCCGCTTGAGCAATCTTTTGCCCTCTGTCGCCAGATTACGGCCAAGCACGCTAAGACTTTCTACCTGGGATCCCTGCTCTTGCCCCAGTCCAAACGGCGGGCCATCTGGGCCATCTACGCTTGGCTGCGGCAAACCGATGAGTTGCTGGATGGACTGGAAGCCAGCCAGGCAGAGGTGGAGGTCACCCGCAGCAAGCTGGAGCAGTGGGGATCCCATCTGGAGTCGCTCTTCCAGGGAGGCGAGCCGCAAGTCCCCACGGACCTCGCTTTGATCCACACCATCCGCACCTACCGCCTTTCCATCGAGCCGTTTCGCGAGATGCTGCGGGGGCAGAGCATGGACTTGGATACCCAGCGCTACGCCACCTGGGAGGATCTGTGGGTCTACTGCTACCGCGTGGCTGGGGTGGTGGGGCTGATGTGCTCGGAGATCATGGGGTTTGTGCCGGGCCGGGATGGCCGCGAGGAGGCGGTGGCGCTGGGGATCGCCATGCAACTAACCAACATCTTGCGGGATGTGGGAGAGGACGCCCGCCGCGGGCGGATCTACATCCCCCTGGAAGATCTGCGCCGCTTCAACTACTCCGAGCGGGACCTGTTTAACTATGTTATTGACGAGCGCTGGATGGCTTTGATGGACTATGAGATCCGGCGGGCTAGAGAGCTCTATGCCCAAGCGGAACGGGGGATCCCTACCCTGCAGCCGGACTCCCGCTGGCCGGTAGCCGCTTCCTTGATGCTCTACCGGCAGATTCTCAACGCCATCGAGCGCAACCACTACCAGGTTTTTCGCACCCGCGCTTACGTGTCCACTCTCAGCAAGGCATTGGCGCTGCCGGTGGCTTGGTGGCGTTCCAACTACTACGGCTATTAGCCAACGGTGCCCAACCGGAGTGGTGGCAGAAAATCGGACACAAGACGGCAAGCCCAAAACCCGTGAACGGCGAGGAAAACGTATGGTGAACCGTGCCCTGACCCTACCCTATCAGCAAATTTGGGAAGACAGTTTAACCATCTTCTGGCGGGACTGGCTGGATCTGCGGGGGCGAGTTTGGCAGGTGGTGGCCTCAGGTCTGGTGGCCCCCCTCATCTACATTGTCGCCTTTGGGGTGGGCCTAGGGGGATCCCTGCGGGCCGAAGCTTTGGCCGAGGTGGCCGGATCCACGGCGGCAGGTTCTTATTTGCGCTTTATCTTGCCGGGGATGGTGGCTCTTTCAGCCATGACCATCAGCTTTGCCGGCACCACCTTCTCCATTTGTGGATCGCGGCTATTTACCAAGAGCTTTGAAGAGCTGCTGCTGTTGCCGGTGCACCCCTTGTCTTTGCATCTGGGCAAGGTGCTGGCGGGCATTGCCCGCGGCCTGCTGACGGCCTTGGGGGTGTTGGCGGTGGGGGTGCTGGGTACGGGGGCCTGGGGCCTGCTTCACCCCTTGTCGCTGTTGGTTCTACTTTTGGATTGCGCCGTCTTTGCCGGCATTGGGGTAATTGCTGGCTTGAAGGTGCCCAGCCTGGAGAGTGTGGGCGTGCTAACCAACTTTTTGATTACGCCCATGTCTTTCCTAGGGGCCACCTTTTTCGATCCCGCCCAGTTGCCGACCTACCTGCAGGTGCTGGTCTATTGCCTGCCCCTTTCCTACGCCAGCATTGGCATGCGGGCAGCCGCCTACCAGCCGCTTGCGGAGTTTCCCTGGTACACGGTGGGAGTTTTGGGCGGCTTGGCGGTAATCCTGGCTTTTGTGGGAGCTTATCTGTTTTCCCACCAGCAGGACTAGCTGCCCTTGCCAAATACTTCTGGGTAGCGAGCCAGCTGCTCTTGCAAATCTTGGTTGTAGCGCAGAACAAGCACGCGGTAGCCCCGTCCCTGCAGCTGCGAGCGCAGTTGGCGATCCCGTTCCGCTTGGGCAGGCTGGTCGTGGACTGGGCCATCGCAGAAGATGCAGATGTTGGGGCTGTAGAAGAAGTCAACGACGCAGTCGGGATCGGCAATGGCTTTCTGGGCATCCTCAGGCAGCCGATACCCTCCTGCTGCCAGCGTTTCGAGAAAGCGGCGCTCCAGTTCAGAGCGAGGGTCCAGGAGCTGGCGCAGCCACTCCAGGTGCTCTTGGCGGGAGCGACCCAGGGAGCGCAGCTCGGTGCGGCTGTTGGCCAGCAGGCCCAAAAGATCCCGGATCTGATAGCGGTCAAGCTGCAGCGCTTCCCGTTGGTTGGCGTAGCTGAGCAGACACTCGTAGCAGGCTGCGCGGCACTCGGGCCGCAGGTCTTGGATCCCGGCTTCTGAGAGCTGGAAGTGGCAGATCTCTAGCGCCGCCTGGGCCACTTCCGCTAGAGCCTGGGGCTCTTCCACCAGGCGCCGCAGGACGCCAGCGCCCCCTTCTGCTGTTTCGTAGAAGAGCATGGCCTGATGGGATCCCTGGCCAATGGACTCGGCCGCCAGCTCCGTCTCCTCCAGCTCAAAGGTCTCCTCGATGCCCCGCTTGAGGGCATAGCGCAGGGTCGTTTCTAGGGCCTGCAGATTCCCCAGGCTGGGCTGAACCAGCCGCACCAGCAAGAGGTTTTGGGTAGCGCGCACTGCCAGGCGGATGGGCTGCAAGGACATCTGGCTAGACGAGCTAGCCCTATTGCCCCCAAGCTGATCTCGAGAAGGGACTTCGCCATTGTCAAAGTTGACCAGGAAACCTCGCCCCCCACTGCCCCGCCAGCCGGAGTTGATGCGCAGCAGCGTGGCGGCTGGGGCATAGCGCAACTGCAGCAGGGGAGTTTCGCCCCTTAGCACGTCGGCTTCCTGGACGCGGTAGCCTGAACTTTCGGGAGCAAACTGAAAGAAAGTCTGCAGCTCGTATCCCTGTCGCCGCCGCTCTTCTTCGTCGGCAGTAATGCGATCCCGGCGCCGCATGCGCACATTAGGCATTTCCAGAAGCTGCGCTAAAAGGCTATTTTGCCCATCGAAGCGGGTACCGCAGACGGGGCAGCAATCCAAGGAGGGATCCCCAAAGGCCCCACAGCTAAAGCAGAGCTTGTGGCTGCTTTTGCGCTCCTCCAGGCCGCCGGGCGGAGCCTGAAAGGCCACCGATTCCCACTGGCAGCCCTCGTGGTAGAGGAAGTTGTGGGGGGCAAACTCGCGAATGGCCAAAAACCGGGGCCGGGCGATAAACTCCCCTTCGCTGCCGCGGGGCACCCAGGCGCGCACGGGCAAGGCAGGGAAGTTGTAGCCGGGCAGGAAGCCTTCGCTGGCCAAGTAGCGGTAGGGGTAGAAGTTGCTTTCCTCCCGCTGGGTATCGATTTGCAACAGCAGGTTCCGCTGGCGCAGAGCCTCCTGCTGGCGGCGCCTGGCTTCCTGCTGGTCTTCCCGGCGGCGAGCCGTCTGCAGTTGCTGGTTAGCGGCTTCTAGCTGTTGCGTGGCGGCCCGATAGAGCTCCCGCCAGCGGTCAAAAGCGCGGTCAAAGGCGCGGGGGGCCTCTTCAATAACCTGCTGGATCCAGCGCCGGCTAAACCAGCCGCTGCGCTCTAGCACTTCCCGGTCAGCAGCCAAGAGCGCCTCCACCCGCTCTGCCACCTCTTGGCGGGCTGCCTCCCCTAGCTGAATGGAGGCAACTACCTCTTCCCGCAGGGGCAGCTCTGGCCGAGCTGAGTCGATGACCGTTTCGATGGAGTTGCCCAAGGGCAGGCGCACCTGGGCTAGCCAGACGGCGTGGATGTGGGCCCGCAGCAGCGACTCATTGGCCAGGTCCAGGCGGGGAGGTCGCACCCGTCCAGCCACCATTTCGGCCCGGCGGCGAAAGTAGTACTGGTCGTGGCTGTTGAAGGCGCCGCAGTAGCTGAGGATGAGCCCCGGCTGCCCCTGGCGGCCTGCCCGACCGCTGCGCTGGGCGTAGTTGGCTGGCGTTGGGGGAACGTTGCGCAGGTGCACCAGATCCAGATCGGCAATGTCGACCCCCAGCTCTAGGGTGGGAGAGCAAATGAGGTAGGGAAGGCGGCGCTCCCCGGGCTCATTGCGGAAGCGTCTCTCTCGCCGCTCCCGCTCCCCCGGCTGGACCACCTGGGCGGTGTGCTCTCTGGCTTCCAGGGATCCTAGCCCTGCTGCCCCGGCTCGGTAGAGCTCCTGAAAGAAGGGGTTGATGGGACGGCGGACAGAGGTGTAGCCCTCCTGCTGGGCGCTGCGGGAATACAGAGGATCCGGCGGCGGCAGGCCATCCCCCAGACACCAGCGCAGACAGCCGGCGTCTAGCTGGTAGGCCACCTGGCCATTTTCCACGTGGCGCCGTAGCAGGCCCTGTCTGACCAGGAGAGACAGCAGGGACTCCAAAAACCTGTCGTAGGCTTCTTGGTTCAGATCAAGGCGCCTGCGGAGGAAGCGACCAATGGCGCTGCGGCGGCCCAGGCTGAGCATTTGCCCGTTTTCCCGGGAAGGGTTCTGGCCAAAGCAGCGAGCCGTCCGCAACTCCTCATGCTCTTCCAGGCCCCAAAACTCATTGAGATATTGCTGGGCGCGCCGGCGCAGCCTTCTCTGGGGCTCTGCCTTGAGCACGGGCACATCGATGGCCAATTGGCGCCGAAACTGATCCAACAGAGCCCGCAGCAGTTGCTCTTGCTCCTCAGGGCTAGTTTGGGCAAACCAGGGGTGAAGGGAAGCCAGGGCTGAATTTTGGCAGAGCTCCCCGAGGCCGCGGTACTCGATTTTCAGCAGGCCCACCTGTTCCAAGTTGGGGTGGGTAACCCGCCAGCCGCGCCGCAGATCTTCATAGAGCCGGTATTCGGTTAGCTCGCTAAAGGTCTGCCACACTTCCTCGGCACTGGGCGAGGCAGGGTCCAAAGCCGGGTTTTGGGCGATGTCAGCAAGCTCCAGGCCAGAAGCCCGCACCACTTCCTGGGCCACCTCGTCAAAGCCCAGCTCTTTTTTCTTGAGGAGGGCAGCATAGAGCGAGGCCCGCAGAAGGGCCACATGCACAAAATCGTTGAAGTGGCCGGCCTGCAGGGAGGCGTCCTGGCGGTTGTCGGTAAAAGTCAGCAGCTTGCTGCAAGCGGCCTGGGTTTGCTCGGCATGGCGCAGTAGGGAGGTGGCAAGGATGGTGGTGGCGCTGGAGCGGCCTTCGCTAGAGAGGGAAGCCAGCTTGACAAACTCCCGCTCGCGGCCACTGTAGTACTCGCCGCAGGCCAGGCACAGGGAAAAGGGGTGGGGCTGCCACCACATCTTCTGCGCCTCCGCCTGGGGGTACTCGGAAAAGGAGCCATCCGGGCGCACCCAGACGGCTTGGGGGACGCGCTTTCCGCAGTCGGTCCTGAGTCTGCCCTCAGGGGTGTACCAGTCTTCGGGGATCTGCTCCAGCGACCACTCGTTGTCAAGAGGATCCAAGCTCAGGTAACCGGCTTGCTGGTCTTCGTCCTGCTCCACCTCTTCTCCCACGGGATAGGGGAGAAACTGATCCTTGGACCTGAGGACGTGGTAGTAGTCCTGCCCACACTGGCGGCAGAACTTGACGGGGAAAAAGAGCTTGCCCTCCCCCGCCTGCATCTGCCCTTCTAGGGAAAATTGCCGCTTTTCCCGACTCTCCAGGGTGGCGTAGAGGGTGCGGCCCTGGGAGATAAACTGGTGCAACTTCAAGGCCGGGCCGCGGCTAGAGCCCTCCCGCAGGCTGCTGGCGTGGGCAAGGAACTGGCGCAGCGTTGCCGCACAGTTTTCGCTAGCGGTGCCGGTCAGTTGGGCCAGTTGGGCGGCCACCTCGGAGAGCTCCCTGGGCACGCGGCGCCTGAAGCTGCCATCGGGACTTTGCTCCAGGCCCAGCTCATACTCTAGCCAGCGCATCAGGGGATGGCGGCGCAGATCGGCCTGGTTTGTAGGCCAAGGCAAGTCCAGGGCGCTCTTCAGCTCTGCCACCGTGGGTGGGCCGCCCTCGGTGAGGGGGGCCAGGGTTTCCTCAATGACGTGCTCCGGCCCAAAGGGATGGCCGAAAAAGCGGCTGGCAAAGGCGGCTACAGTCTGGCGGCGCTCCTGGGCGTCGGCTTCTGGTCCGGAGATCATGGTGGCGCTGGTGCCAATATGCACCAAGTTCTTGGCCCCACAGCGTCCTTTTAGGCGGCGAACCAGCATGGCCACATCCGCCCCTTGCCGACCCCGGTAG
>NZ_JBSSCS010000036.1:0-2500 GCF_054060015.1 Thermostichus sp. MS-CIW-25 | reverse complement strand
CTTCCCGATAGTAGGATAGATGCCAAAAGGCCTCCAGCAGAGCCCGATTGCTGAGGCTGTAGGTATCTAGATCGAGGGGAGCAAAAAGCTCGCCGTTAAGAGGAGAGACCTTCAACAGGTTGGCCAGCTCTTCCTTCGAGAACACCCTCCACAGCACCCGCAAGCTGCACCAAAGATCCTCGTGTTCGGTATAGGCACTCTGCCGATCCAAAAGCCGCCGCAACCGCGTCACGCTGTAGTGATCCCGGTAGAGAGGATTGTCGCTAATCAGCCCCCGCTCCTCCGAGACCAGCAAAAACAGAAAGCGATAGACCAAGCGCAACAGTTGCCGATAGAACTCCTCTGGGGTGAGAGGCTCTGAGCTGCCGGCTTTCGGGTCGATCCGCCTCCGCAGGTCAGTGTTGTTGGAGCGCTCCAGAAAGCCGTTGGCCAAGCGCTTCAGACATTGCTCCACACCATCCCGCAGCCGATCCCGTACCCGCCCCCCCTGTTCCAAGGCGTCCCGGTAGTACTGCTCCAGCAGGCAGGTTGGGGCATCTTCAGCCCTGTGCGGCAGCCGACTGCGGTGCAGCAGCCGGTAGAGGATGGCAAAGTCGTTAAAGCGCTGCTCCTCCAGGATTTGCTGCAGGTCAAACTCGGCGTAGGCTTGGCGACGCACGAAGGTGCAATCTCGCAAAAGGCGCAGCCTCAGGCCGTTGCTCACAATGCCCCAGAGGTGATCGCTGCGGTTGAGGTACTCCTGCACCAGCGAATGGGGCGCAAGTCTTGGTCGACCGCTGGGAGCCAGACGCCCCAGCTCCTGCCGAACCCCGACAATGTGGACTGGCGGTGCATCCTCCGCCTCTCCGGCGCGATGCGAAATGGCAAACGTGGCACCGTCTATTTCGTAGGCGCGCGCGTTGTAGCGCAGCTCGTACCCCAGCAGGCTCAGAAACGGGATCAACCAGACATCGCGAGTAACCGAGGTGGCCAAGTCGCTCTCCGGCAGGCGCTCTAGGCGACGCCGGAAGATCTCCCACTGGGCGCGGGCCTCGGCAAAGACGCCGGCAATCTCATCCGTCAGGCTGCGCCGGTTGTCCAGCCCAAAGTCTTTCGGCTTCTGCCCAGTAAGCTCGCCGGCAAGGAGCTTTTCCAGCGTATCGGGGCCCAAAAGCCCCCCTTCAAGGCGTACGGCAGGGAACTGGCTCATCGCGACACCACAGGTTGCAAGACAAGGAGTCCCAGAAGATCGGGAGGAAATTGCGGCTTGACCGCCAGCCCCCGCACCTGCAGTGCCACCGCCTGACGGACGCGTTTGTGAGCAGCAGTCAGTTCGTCCGCGCGGCGGACAATTCGATCCCGGATGGCTTGTTGCAGCAAGTGCCCTGTGCCCCAGGCTTCAGGGGGATCCCTGTGCCAGTCTCCAAGGTTGCTGAGCACCCGTCGGATTAGCTCCTGCTTCTCGGCCAGAGGGGGATTGTCATCCGGCTGGGCTTCTGCCAGCAGCCGCAAGGCATCGCCGGTCTCCAGCCACTGGGGATTGCTGCCTCCCAGGCCAACATAGGCAAGCACCAGGACTTCTTCCGATAAAAGGGATCGGGCAGCAGGTTGCTCGACCAGGTAGCGTATACGCAGCAGCAGGATGGTCGTGAGTTTGGTTACGGCACGGGTGCGCAGGACGCCGCAGCGGGAGACCACCCTGCTATTGGGGCTGGGATCGTTCAAGGCTGCCTCGAAGAGGTAGCGGGCCAACGTGGCTACGAAGCGGTGGTTTCGGCCAATGTATTCCGCCCCTTCAGGCGTGGGCGAGTCGAAGCTGATGAGCCACCGACCGTCCTTGGGGGAGGGCAGGGCCAACTTGACCAGTTCAGGCAGGGTTCTGGTCGCCTCTGGAGTGATGCTCGCCCGAAAGACACCCGGTCGGTTGTCCGGGGAAACAGGCAGACCAATGCGCTCTGCTGCCGCCAGGAGGAATTCGCGCACAGCCGTGGGATCCCCTAGCACAGCATCTGTGGCCTCAACTTCCCGCTGCACTTCTTCGGGCTTGAGCGCCCGCTGGGCAAACCGGGTGCGATTGATCTGCTCGCGCTCGGCGTACTGTTGCCACTGCCGATGAAACTCTTCCACTTCTGGCACGCCAAGGTCGAGCACAAGCTGGCGTTCGGCAGACCAGCGTCCCCTGCGCAGGAAGAGGGCTTCAAGAACGGCCTGCGTGACGCTCTCGCTGGCTTCCGGCACAGGCACATGGGTGCCCAAGGCGCGGTGGATCTCCCGCGCTTTGTTGAGCAGCACCTCAAGCACCACGCCGTCTATGGGGTTGTCGCGCCCAAAAAACCGAATGACCCTGACCCGCCCGGCCTTTTGGCCGTAGCGATCTACTCGGCCCTCCCGCTGCTCCAGCCGATTGGGATTCCACGGCAGGTCGTAGTAAACTACCCGGCACCCGCGCTATGCGCAGGGTGCGGGCTTTATCCCAATCCCTAGCGGCCCCAGAGGGCAGCTAAGTTTCGGAATTTCAGGC
>NZ_JBSSCS010000035.1:0-30413 GCF_054060015.1 Thermostichus sp. MS-CIW-25 | reverse complement strand
AGCTATAGCTGCTGGTAAATACTTGTCTTATCCCATCGAGAGAATCGACAAGTGCGGGGAGTCCATGTATCCCGACGCTGATGCTTTGCATACAGGGCGGGACTTATAGCTCCCCGCGCCCCTCCTTTGTTAAAAACGGTACTTAACCGGCCAGTGGAAATGGCCAAGTGCGCTGACGTGGGAGCCTGGGGAGTTGGGTGGGGCATCCACTCTCCGAAGCATCTGTATCAGACTAAACAGTAAAGAGGCTTCCAGGATATCTAGGCTCTGTACAGGTGCTCACAAAGTTCTGGATTGGTGGGAAAAACCCCTTCCCTTTCTTAGAGCAGCTCAGTGTAAAGCCTGATGCTCTTTTTTCTCTGATGGGATTACTGTAGAAGTGTTGCAACTGGAATTGTGCGGTGACCGGCTCCTCCTGCGCCCAACTTGCCAAACTCGAGATGCCCAAGATGCCCGTAACGGCTGGGATCCCTGTCACACCTTTTGCGGATCAGGCTGAGGCTGGTCACCTTTTGGTCGTGGATGATCAGCCCAACAGCCGCCTGCTGCTGGGGGATCTGCTGGAGAGCATTGGCTACTGGGTCAGCGAGGCCGAAAACGGCAATCAAGCCCTGCAGATGTTGAAAACCTTCCAGCCGGATCTGATCTTGCTGGATGTGATGATGCCGGGGTTGGATGGGTTCGAGGTCTGTCGGCGCATCAAAGCCAATGACGAGACGCGTTTGATCCCGGTGGTGCTGATTACAGCGGCCAGCGATCGCAAAAATCGCGTGCGCGGTATTGAAGCTGGGGCAGATGATTTCTTGAGCAAGCCCTTTGACGAGTCGGAATTGTTGGCGCGGGTGCGTTCCCTCGTTCGCCAAAAGCACCTCAATGAAGACTTGGATCATGCTGCCCAGGTTTTGTTCGCCATTGCCCGCAGTGTGGAAAGCCGGGATCCCACCACCGGGGATCACTGTGAGCGCTTGGTACAAATGGCCAAGAGCTTCGGCGAGTTTTTACATCTGCCCCGTCCCCTGATCAAGGTGCTGATGTGGGGAGGTTACCTGCACGACATCGGCAAAGTGGGCATACCCGATGCCATCTTGGGTAAAACAGGCAAACATACCCCGGAAGAGTGGGAGGTGATGAAATCCCATGTCTTGATCGGGGAGCAAATCTGCCGCCCACTACGCACCATGAAAGAGGTGTTGCCCCTCATCCGTCACCACCACGAGCGTTGGGATGGCAGCGGTTATCCCGACGGCCTCAAGGGGGAAGAGATCCCTCTGGTGGCCCGTATCTTCCAGATCATCGACATCTACGACGCCCTCACCTCGGAGCGACCTTACAAGCGAGCTTTCACTGCTCAAGAGGCTATAGACATTTTGCGGGAAGAAACAGCCAGAGGGTGGCGGGATCCCCAGTTGGTGGAGTATTTCTTTGAGTTTCTGCGATCGCAGGCGCCAGATTTGGAGTAGGCTGGATAGAGCTTGCTTGTAGTGTATCAGCAGGATAGAGTCTTTTGCCGGGTGCCGATCCGCTGCGCCGTTGTGTAGGCTGTCGCCAGTTGTTTCCTCGCTCACAACTGTGGCGGCTGGTCAGGCAATTTGATTCCCACCAAGTGCTTTTGGATGAGGGTATGGGGCGTTCTGCCTATGTCTGTCGTCGGCTGGAATGTCTGCAGGCAGCCCGACGCAAGCAGCAAATCAGCAGAGCTCTCAAGGCACCGGTGCCTGACTCGTTGTTTCAACGGCTGTTGGATTCTCTTGAGCAGGATTGCCAGGGGCATCTCCTCCAAAAGCCTGAGCCTCAGAGGTATTCCCAAACATAGGTAAGATATTTAAACGCCCTTTTAGGTTCATCAGGTTGCGAACTACACGACAGCCCCCCTCAATTGTCAGAATGGGAGTTGGCCGGAAAACTGAGGTCAGGCTGGAGGAGCTGCAGAGAGGTTATTCTGGAGGCGCTGTTTCCATCTATTCTTTCCCCGGCTGCCCTACTGGATGTCCCCTGCGGATGTTGCCAGAGCAGCTTCAGACCTGGGTTCCCTCCAGTCCGGATCTCTAGAGGATCGCCAAGCTGCTCTCGATGCACCGGAGGAAGCCCCCGCAAGCCCAAAAGGTTCGGCTCAACCCAATAACCGGGTTCCCATTGACTTGGAGAGTAAAACTGACGAGGAGAAAGGAGCAGAGGCTAGCAGACGAATGACCGACAAAGTTCGACTCTATGACATTGCCCGTGAGATGGGGCGTGACAGTCGGGAGGTGCTGGAGATTTGTGAGCAACTGGGGATCCCTTTCAAAACCCACAGCAGCACCATTTCTCCGGAGCAGGCTGAGTTGGTGCGCAGCAAGCTGGGCGCCTCCCGCATTGTGAAGCCTCCTCGACCCCGGCCCAAACCCCCATCTGAAAACCTCCCGCCGGAGCCTCCTGCTGAAGCTAAAGCCAGTGAGCGCCCTCAGCAGAAAGTTCCCGGCACCGCCAGCGCGATCGTCGGCATTCGTCGGCCCGCGCCCGTTCAGCAGCAAGCCCCAGTTGGCGAGGCCAAGACGGCTGAAACTCCGCCGGCTGCCAAGCCCTCGCCATCTCGACCTGAGCGAGTCTCCCCCGAAAAAGGATCTGCCAGCGGTGGTGCTCAGCTCATAGGCCCGCCGCGGCGGCAAGTTAGCCCTCCTGTCCGCTCGTCTGAGGCCACCCAAGAGCCGGGGACGGCTTCTCAACCGGCACCCCCCCCCATTCGCCCTGAACCTGCCGCAGCCAAAGCCAGCAGCTCCGAGCCCAGTTCTGTGGCCAAGCGCCCAACTGTGCTCACCCCCCCTCGACGAGCTACCTCCGAGGCAGAACTGCCGGCAGAGCGGCCTGAACCGCCGCAAAAAGCTCCCGAGCTCAGTCGCCCCAGCCCTTCAGAAGCACCATCCCCCAGCCGCGCCCGTGCCCCTCAGCCTGCGGAAGAAAAAGCTCCTTCTCCTCCACCTGCGCAGCGACCGCGTCCACAACTGGTGGGCGCACCTGTTCGCCCTGGCACGCGTTCTCCGGTGACTGAGGAAAACCGTTCCAGCAGCGGCAAAGCCGGTGAAGCCCCTCGTCCGCAGCGGCGGATGGAATTGGTGGGGCCCCCTACCCGTCCTGTGGCCAAGCCAGCTCCCCCTGAGCCAGATGCCGCCTCTCCCTTGCCAGAGAGGATCCCTGGGGAACGTCCCAGCCCGGTGTTGGTAGAGGCTCCTGTAAGACCTACCCCACCCAAGGTCAAGCGCAAAACGGAAGAAGAAGAGGACGAGGAGTTGCAAGCTCTTAACCGACGGGCTGCCCGCGCTCAAGCCAAACGCAAACGCAGTCGGAGACGGGGGGAAGGAGATGGAGATGGTTTGGATTTGGATCCCATGACCATCATTTCAGCGGTCAAGCAGGCTGAGCTAAACGCCCTCAAGCCCTTGGCTCGCCCCACCGCCAAGCCTCCTTCCTATCGCCCACCCGCGGCAACGGCTGCTCCCACCGCCCGCCCCCGCCCTGCTGCTCGTTCGCAGCAGCAACCCACCTCCGCTGAAGCTGGTGCTGCCGATCGCGCCAGCGGGACAGAGCCCTTGCCCGAAGAGAAGGTGTTGCTCTTGGATGGCAGCCTCACCGTTCAGGAATTGGCCCACCGCCTGCGTGTGGCCGAAACCGAGATCATCAAAACCCTCTTTTTCAAGGGGGTGATGGTGACCATCAACCAGGTCTTGGATGAGTCGCTGGCCGAGTCGGTGGCCAAAGAGTTGGGCTATGAGATTCGCCGACCCGAGGCAGAACCCGAGGCCAAAAAAACCGAAATGCTGGATGTGGAGGACATCGACCATCTGGTCTCGCGTCCGCCGGTGGTGACCATCATGGGCCACGTGGACCACGGCAAAACCACCCTCCTCGATGCCATCCGCGACACCAAAGTGGCGCAGGGAGAGGCTGGCGGGATCACCCAGCGCATCGGTGCCTACCATGTGGATGTGAACTTTGAAGGCCAGAAGCGGCGCATCGTTTTCCTGGATACTCCTGGCCACCAGGCTTTTACCGCCATGCGCGCCCGGGGAGCCCGCGTCACCGACATTGCGGTTTTGGTGGTGGCCGCCGACGATGGGGTACAACCGCAAACTCTGGAAGCGATCAGCCATGCGCGGGCGGCTCAGGTGCCGATCATCGTGGCCATTAACAAGATCGACAAACCCGGCAGCCAGCCGGAGCGCATCAAGCAGCAGTTGGCGGAGCATGGCCTATTGCCAGAGGAGTGGGGTGGGGATACCCCGATGGTGGAGGTGAGCGCTCTCACCCGCCGTAACCTGGATGCTCTGCTGGAGATGATCCTGTTGGTGGCCGATGTGGCCGAGCTGCAGGCCAATCCCAACCGTCCCGCCCGTGGCACGGTGATCGAGGCCCACCTGGACAAAGCTCGCGGGCCGGTGGCTACCCTCTTGGTGCAAAATGGCACTCTGCGGGTCGGAGACACCCTGGTGGCCGGGGCCGTTCTGGGTCGGGTCAAGGCGATGATGGACGATCGCGGCCAGCGGTTGCAAGAAGCCGGGCCCTCTTCGGCGGTACAACTGCTAGGCCTGGATGAAGTCCCGGCAGCCGGCGATGAGTTCCAGGTTTACACTGACGAAAAAGAAGCCCGTCGCATTGCCCAAGAGCGGGCGGAGGTGCTGCGGCAAACCCGTCTACAACAGGCGCTGCTGTCTCGTCGCGTGAGCTTGGGTAGCGTTTCCGCCAAAGCCCAAGAAGGTCAGCTCAAGGAGTTGAACTTGATCATCAAGACGGATGTCCAGGGATCCGCCGAGGCCATTCAGACAGCGCTGCGGGATTTGCCCCAAGAGGAAGTCCAGTTGCGGGTTCTGCTGGCGGCCCCTGGCGAGATCACGGAAACCGACGTGGATTTGGCTGCGGCCAGCGACGCCATCATCCTCGGCTTCAACACTACCCTGGCCCCCGGCGCCCGTCAGGCTGCCGATGACAAGGGTGTGGACGTGCGGGAGTACGACATCATCTACAACCTGCTGGACGATCTGCGGGCAGCGATGGAGGGCTTGCTGGAGCCGGAAGAAGTGGAGGAGCCGCTGGGCCAAGCGGAAGTGCGCCTGGTGATCCCCATCGGGCGCGGTGCGGTTGCCGGCAGCTATGTGCTCTCGGGCAAGGTGCAGCGCAATGCTCTGGTGCGAGTTCGCCGCAGAGGGGAGGTAGTTTACGAGGGACGTCTAGACTCCCTGAAGCGCTTCAAGGACGATGTGCGGGAAGTGGCTGCCGGCTTCGAGTGTGGGATCGGCATCGACAAGTTCCAATCCTGGCAGGAAGGCGACATCATCGAGGTGTACCAGATGGTCACCAAGCGGCGGACGCTCACTCCCGCCTAGCTTCACCCCAAGCGACTCTAGGTCGGCCTGCGTTCTCGGGCAGGGGATCCCAAACAGGGCGGGAAAGTTTGAGCTGATCGTGCGAGCGGGAGGAGTCCTCAGAGGGAGAGAAGGGATGCAACAAAGCCAGAGACTGAGCCAGATGCTGTTTGTCACGCTGCGGGAGGATCCCGTCGAGGCCGAGTTGCCCAGCCACAAATTGCTGCTGCGGGGCTGCTTTATCCGGCGGCTCTCCGCAGGGATCTACACCTATCTGCCGCTCCTCTGGCGGGTGCTGCAAAAGATCTCGGAGATCGTTCGCCAGGAGATGAACGCCATCGGTGGGCAAGAGTGTCTGCTGCCCCAGTTGCAGCCGGCGGAGATCTGGCGGGAATCGGGGCGATGGGATGTGTACACCCAAGCCGAGGGGATCATGTTTGCCCTCAAGGACAGGCAGGGGCGGGAACAGAGCCTCGGCCCCACCCACGAAGAGGTGATCACCCTGCTGGCCCGCGACCTGATCCGTTCTTACCGGCAATTGCCCCAAACCCTCTATCAGATCCAGACCAAGTTTCGGGATGAGATTCGGCCCCGCTTTGGCCTAATGCGAGGGCGGGAATTCATCATGAAAGACGCCTATTCCTTCCATGCCAACGAGGAAAGCCTGCGCCAGACCTACCAGGATATGTACCGAGCCTATAGCCGCATCCTCAGGCGCTGTGGGCTGGAGTTTCGCGTGGTGGATGCCGATGCGGGGGCAATCGGGGGTCCATCGGCGGCCTCGCAGGAGTTTATGGTGCTGGCCTCTGCCGGAGAAGATGAGATTCTCTACACGCCCGATGGCTCCTATGCTGCCAATGTGGAGAAGGCCGTCTCCATCCCGCCGCCAGCGGCAGAGTCTCCCTACGGATCTTTTCAGGTGTTGGATACACCGGGGACGGAGACCATTGACAAGCTCGCCGATTTCCTGAAGATTTCCCCCACCCTTATCGTCAAAAACGTCCTCTACCAAGCCCTCTACGACAACGGCCTGCGGGTGGCAGTGCTGCTCAGCATCCGCGGGGATCAAGAAGTCAACGAGGTCAAACTGGCCAACCACCTCAGCCGCTTGGCAGAGCGCTACCAAGCCAACAAGCTGCTCAAGCTCACCTTGGCGGATGCCGAGATCCAAAACAGTTGGCAGGGGGATCCCATCCCGGTGGGCTACATCGCTCCTGATTTGCCGGATAGCTGTTTGGGCCCGCAGAAAAACCTTGCCCCCCAGATCCTGCGCTTGGCCGACCAGACGGCAGCTCTGCTGCAGAACTTTGTGACCGGCAGCAACCACGTGGGGCGGCACGTGGTGGGGGCCAACTGGGGCGAGCAATATCCCCTGCCGGAAGTGGTGGATGTGCGCAAAGCGCAAGCGGGGGATCGTTCTGTACTCAACCCCGACCAGATTCTGGAAACGGCTCGTGGCATCGAGATCGGCCATATCTTCCAGTTGGGTCTCAAGTTCTCACTGCCGATGCGGGCCACTTTTACCGACGAGCAGGGATCCGAGCAGCCCCTCTGGATGGGCTGTTATGGCATTGGGGTATCCCGCTTGGCCCAGGCGGCGGTGGAGCAGTCCCACGATGCCAACGGGATCATCTGGCCCGTGGCCATTGCCCCCTATCACGTAGTGGTGGTGGTGCCCAACATCTCCGACGCCGAGCAGATGAGCGTGGCGGAAAAACTGGTGCAAGATCTCGCTGCTGCCGGCATCGAGACCCTCTGGGATGACCGGGACGAGCGGGCCGGCGTCAAGTTCAAGGATGCAGATCTCATCGGGATCCCCTATCGCCTCACCACGGGGCGCAGCCTCAAACAGGGCAAGGTGGAACTCACCGAGCGGGCCAGCGGCCAAGCCACGGAAATTCCCATTGAAGAAGTGGTGACTACCCTGAAAGAGCGGATTGAAGCAGCCCTAGCTGTGCCGGACTGAGCGTGGCTTCTCCTGAACCCGATGCTGAACATCTCCATTCTTAAAGAAGACGAATCCTATACTTTTCGCTCTTATTTTGAGATGCCCTACGAGCCAGATGAAATCTTGGCTCAGTTCGGCTATCAACTGGAAATTGGGGAGTGGACATGGCCTGTTGCCCCTGCGCCGCCGCAAACCCCAGTTTTGAAAGATCGGATCCGACAATTGTTACCTTTGGTTAGCCTCACCAGCGAAACAGCGCGGCGGGAATTGCTGGTGGCTCCTGTGCTGACCGAAGTGGCTCTCCATTGTCGAGTTCCTTTGCGGCTGGAGTATCCCCTGATGGTCAACAATTGGTTGAAGGGCAGCCTCGATTATCTGTTGCGAGGGAAGAACATCCTGCTGGTGGTTGAAGCCAAAAAGGACGATCTAACGCGGGCCTTTGTGCAAATGGCTGTAGAAATGATTGCCCTGGCGCAGGTGGAGCAGCAGGCTCAGATCTACGGTGCAGTGACGATGGGGTCTATCTGGCAGTTCGGACAAATTCTTGCCCATCAGCAGGTGATCAAACAAGACTTAACGCTGTATCGGGTACCTGAGGAGCTGGAAACCATTGCCGGCATTCTCACTGCCATGGTCAGCAACCCCAGCCCATCGTGAATTTAGTGACCATAAGTCATGAATCAAAAAACAGTCTGGTTTGCCCTGAAGTTGATGCTGGCTGCCGCCGGAATCAGCATAGCCATCAAATATGGTGGCCCTTACTTGGCCTTGCCGGAGCAAATGCCAGTGGTGGTCGGGATGATCGTTTTGCCCACCTTGATCATGGCCGGGATCCTGTGGCGCTGGCAAATGCAGTCTCCTCTATCCAAAACTCCCCTACAAGCCGGCAAGGGATCCCTGGGAATTGAAGATGATAGAGCCTTCACCCCCAGCCCTTCTCCCAGGGGAGAGAGGGAAGTCTGAACTGCTGGACATGGAAGGCTGCCCAGATCCCTTGATGGGTGGGGGGAAGGCTATCGGGATGGATTGGGATCCCTTGAACCCCTACTGCTGGGTAAGGCGCAGGGTTACCGTTGGGCTGGTTTGGTTGCCGGAAGTGGCCGTGAGATTCACCTGATACACCGTGCCAGAGGCCGGAATGGGAGGTCGAACGGTGATTGTGAAACGGCCCTGGGCATCTGCCTGCACAGTTTGGTTGGTCACGGTCTGTTGGGCGCTGATGATGCCCCCCAGAGAAGTAGAAGCCGTTACATTCACCCGCACCGAAGCATTGGGAGCTGTAGTGCCCTGCAGCGTAAACGAAGAACCGGAAACCCGATCCCCATCCCGCAGGTTGGTGATCTGAGGCAAGAGTGGGCCGGGGGCGCTGACCGTGGCGGAAACCTCTTGGGTGGTCAGCCGCTGGATGCCCCCGGTGGCCCCTTCGATCAGGCGGGCCGGTTGTTCGGCGGTCATGAAGCGCACTTGGCCACCATTTTCCAGGCGGGCGACGACGATCCCCTCACGGGTGGTATCCTTCGCCTCGATTAGGGCATTCACCACATAGGTGCCGCTGGAGACTTCCTGAGCCGGCAGGGTTTGCACTTGCCGTCCATCTTGGATGAGGTAAACTGTTACCCGGCTGGAAGGGGTACCTTTGACGGTGACCAACAGGATTTCTCCCGCTGCCAAAGGGCGACTGCCGGCATTGTGATCCACTAAGTCGATGGAAGCGCGGACAGGGCTGCCCACAGTGAAGCTCCAGGTCACGCGGCGGGTCACCCCCTGGGTATTGGTGAACTCCAGCAGAACTTCCCGGCGCCCCGGCGGCAGGGGTTGGGCAGGGCGATAGGTGAAGAAATCTCGGGTGATCACCGACTGGGACGTGACATCTTGACCATCCACAAAAACCCTCACCGTTTCCGGGCGCACGCTGACGCCATCTTGGCTGCGGAAAGAAGCCGAGATTGGGGAGGTAGGTTCAACATTGGTGGCCGCTTGAGCTGGGCTGGGATCCGTAATTTGCTGAGCCCTTGCAGGCAAGCTCGACAACCCCACAACCGCAGCGCCAATCACCAAGGCCCGGGGAAACCAGGAATACAAGTTATCGCTCATGAGACCATCCAAGAAAAAGAAAGATAGAGTACAGACAGACTACACAGGCAACAAGCCCAGAGAAAGGCTAAACAGAGTCCGGCAGAACATCGGCCTCGATATCCTGTTCGAATCCTGTCACAGGGGATGGCCCCTGTCGATACGCCTAAACCTCTGATCGGCTCTCCAATAGACTCAATCCCAGCGTCAAAACCGGGCAAAGTCAACTGCCATCTGCCGTGTGGGATCCCATGTCCATCCTGGCAAAGGCCAGAAGATGACTGTAGGTGAGGATGTAAGGGATCCCTTTGAAGGATTTGACTTAACTTGTGTTCGATGGGTAATCGATGGGTATCAGCTCATCTCAATTCACAAAAATAGCCCCTGTCGCTTGCAGATCGAGGCAGTGGTCGCCGGAGACATCGTTGACCAGCCGCACCTCTACGGTGATCACGTTGAAAGAATCCACGCTCACCTGGTAGCCCACAGGAGCCAACATCGGCGTGTTGATGGCCATGCAATTGGGGATCAACAGGTTGCTCAGGCGCAACGTTTCGCCTGCAGGCAGTTCCGAGACTTTCTGGCGGGGATCGGTAAAGCCGTATTCCAAAGGCAGACCGGTGCGATTGCGGATCACCAGCTCTGCCGGCAGGTCGGGGTTGAAGCGGGCCACTGGGCGATCAAAAACCAATTGATCGACACCCACCGGTAAGCGCGGCAACGGCACTGTCTGAAAGGTAGGCTGAGCGGCAACCCAGAGGGATCCCTGCAACAACCCTCCGCCAACCCAGCCGCCCAGCAGAGTCGCCAACGTCAAAACCATTCTTTTGCTCCGTTCTGCATAGCTCATGGCTTTCGCCTCAGGATGTGCTTCCAGACTGGTGGGAGTTGGATCCCTTGCCTGCTTGTATTGTTCCCAAAAACGGCTGGCCGGGCCAGATGGCTGCTGTTTTTTCCAGGGTATGCCCCAACCAGCTAAGATCCCGTGGAGGGGAAGTTAAGTTAGAGTTGGCAATGCAAAGGGAGGCATGGCCATGCCAGCAGAACCGAAAAAGTCGGAGAAAAACTTCTCGTGGAAGGGCAGTGCCGACGCGGGCCGGGCGCTGACGATTTTGGCTGCCGTGGGAGCCGCGGTGATTTTACTGGCGGGGTTCCTACAGTAGGCAAACAGTAGGCAAAGCTGTTTGTGTCTGCAGCCGGCACAAGCACCTCAGCACGGCGGCGGAAGCCAAAGTTTCTTCTTCAAGGCGATTTCAAGGCGATGGTGGCAGCCTGCTCGACTTCCAACTTGCCTTCAAGGATCATCCCCGCCATGGTTGAAGATGTCCTCAAGGCAAAGGTGTTGTCTGCGGGGCAGGAAGCCGCCCTCGACTGCGTTCTCCGCCATGGCTGCCCTACAGAAAGAAGCAGATCCGGATGCTTTGGAAGTCCTGCTGATTGGTTGATGCGAGGTTCGCTACGCCTGTCCGGGTCACGCCGCTGGGCAGCAGGCTCAACAGGGAAAAAAGCCCAGCAGAGAAGGGATCCCTGCTGAGCCCCTTGAAAGTGCCGAGGAAGGGGTAAAGTGCCCTCAGCCCAGCAACCGGCGGGCAGTGTTGACCACGTTTTCCACCGTGAAGCCGAACTTCTCCATACACACCGGGCCGGGGGCGGAAGCGCCAAAGCGATCGATGCCAATGGCCACCCCCTCAAACCCCAGGTACTTGTGCCAGCCGAAGGTGCAGCCTGCCTCGACGGAGACGCGCTTGGTGACGTTGGGGGGCAGAACGGAATCGCGGTAGCTCTGGGGCTGGGCCTCAAACAGCTCCATACAGGGCATAGAGACCACCCGCACGGCCCGGCCTTCCTGCTTTAGTTGGGCTGCAGCTTTCACCGCCAGCTCCAGTTCAGAGCCGGTGGCGATCAAGATCAGCTCTGGATTGGGGGCATCCACCACCACATAGGCCCCTTTGGCTACGCCTTCAACAGAGGTGCCCTCCACCGGGTTGACCGCCTGCCGGGTGAACACCAGCACAGAAGGGGTGGTCTTGGCTTCTAGGGCCACCTGGTAAGATCCCACCGTTTCGCGGGCATCTGCCGGGCGCAGCACATAGAGATTGGGAATGGCCCGCAGGGAGGCCAAAGTTTCCACCGGCTGGTGAGTGGGGCCATCTTCCCCCAAGGCGACGGAGTCGTGGGTCATGACGTGCAGCACCCGCACCTGCGAGAGGGCGGACAGGCGGATGGCAGGCCGCATGTAGTCGGTGAAGATCAAAAAGGTGGCGTCGTAAGGGATGAGACCTCCATGAAGCGCCATGCCGTTGGCAATGGCTCCCATGCCGTGTTCCCGCACCCCAAAGCGGAAGTTGCGCCCCTCGTAAGATCCAGCCTGAAACTCTGGGATCCCTTTTAAATAGGTCATGTTGGAGTGGGCGAGATCTGCGGATCCCCCCAGCAGTTCCGGCACCGCTTTGGCCAAGGCATTCAGACAAAACTTGGAGAGGTTGCGGGTGGATTCTCTGCCGGTTTCGGCAATGGGGGCCAGCGCTTCTTTCCAGCCCACCGGCAGCTCCCCGGCCATGATGCGCTTGAACTCGGCGGCCTCTTCGGGGTAAGCCTTCTCGTAGGCGGCGAAGCGCTCGTTCCACTCGGCCTCGGCCTTGGCCCCTTTTTCGATGGCCTGGCGGAAGTGGGCCAGCACCTCGTCGGGAATGTAAAACTCCGGCTCCAGAGGCCAACCCAGGTTTTGTTTGGTGAGCTTCACCTCTTCCGGCCCCAGGGGTGCCCCATGGACGCTCTCGCTGCCGGCCTTGTTGGGGGATCCGTAGCCGATGGTGGTCTCGACAATGATCAAAGAAGGCTTGTTGGTGACTTCCTTGGCTTTTTGGATGGCCTCGGCGATCCCCTTCAGGTCGTGGTTGCCGTCGTCTACCTTTTGCACGTGCCAGCCGTAGGCTTCATAGCGTTTGCCCACATCTTCCGTAAAGGCGATTTCTGTGCTGCCGTCGATGGAGATGTGGTTGCTGTCGTAGAGCATGATCAGCTTGCCCAGTTGCAGGTGGCCGGCCAAAGAAGCTGCTTCGGAAGCCACCCCCTCCATGTTGCAGCCATCCCCCAAGATCACGTAGGTGTAGTGATCCACAATGGTGTGGCCGGGCTTGTTGAAGCGGGCGGCCAGATGGGCCTCGGCAATCGCCAGCCCAACCGCGTTACCCACCCCTTGCCCCAGCGGGCCGGTGGTGACCTCTACCCCCGGAGTTTCAAAGTTTTCCGGGTGGCCGGGGGTTTTGGATCCCCACTGGCGGAACTGCTTAATGTCCTCCAGGCTTACATCGAAGCCGGTTAGGTGCAGCAGCGCGTACTGCAGCATGCAGCCATGCCCCGCCGAGAGCACAAAGCGATCCCGATCCACCCACTTGGGGTTGCGGGGGTTGAACTTCATGAACTGCTGCCACAACACATAGGCCATGGGTGCTGCTCCCATCGGTAGGCCGGGGTGGCCGGAGTTGGCCTTCTGAACAGCATCCACCGCCAAAAAGCGAATCGTGTTGATGGCAAGTTGTTCCAGAGAGGGAGGAGCAGCAACAACCATGTGGGATCCCTATCGCTCGACATTTGCTTTCCAGTATGCCGCGTTTTGGGTCGTGCTTCCGAGGCGGCAGGGATCAATTGGGCCCGGAAATTGGCTTTGTCCAAATTCCAACGGGGCCAAATGGCAGGCTAAGCTGAGTGATACCGTCGCTGCTGTTTTGTGCTGGAGCACTTCTTTGACCGTTGTTTCTTCTTCTCCTGGCGGCAAACCCTCCTGGCTGCGGGCCAAGGCCCCTCAACGGGTGGGATCCGTCCAGCAACTGCTGCGGGACTTGGGCCTGAACACGGTTTGCGAAGAAGCTTCCTGTCCCAACCTGGGGGAGTGTTTTGCCAACGGCACCGCCACCTTTTTGATCATGGGCCCGGCCTGTACCCGCGCCTGCCCCTACTGCGATATCGACTTCACCAAACGCCCCCTGCCCCTGGATGCCACCGAACCCCGGCGGGTGGCGGAAGCAGTGGAGCGCTTGGGGTTGCGCCATGCGGTAATTACATCAGTGAATCGGGACGACCTGCCCGATGGGGGAGCCAGCCAGTTTGTGGCCTGCATTGCGGAAATCCGTCGCCGCATGCCCCAGACGACCATCGAAGTCCTGATCCCAGATCTGTGCGGTAACTGGCAGGCGCTGCAGCAGATCCTGGCAGCCCGACCGACGGTGCTCAACCACAATACCGAAACGGTGCCCCGCCTCTATCGCCGTGTACGCCCGCAAGGGAACTACGAGCGCTCCCTCAAACTGTTGGAGTTGGCACGGCAATGGGATCCCGGCCTGTACACCAAGTCGGGGGTGATGTTGGGTCTGGGAGAGACAGCCGAGGAGATCTTGCAGGTGATGCGGGATCTGCGCCGGGCAGGGTGTGACATTCTCACCTTGGGCCAGTATCTGGCTCCCAGCCCCAAGCACTTGCCGGTGGAGCGCTATGTCACCCCAGAGGAGTTTGACCATTGGCGACGGGTGGGAGAGGAACTGGGCTTTTTGCAGGTGGTGTCTTCGCCCCTAACCCGCAGCTCCTACCATGCCGAGGCTGTGCAAGAGTTGATGCAGCGCTTTCCCAGGAGGAGCTCCTGAGCGCTGGGGCCTCGCCGGCTGCCCGACCTTGTGGGTTGCGCGAGAGAAGAACCCTACTCTGAGATTGGCTCAAGGCCGGGTTTCAGGGCGGCTACAACGTCAGGGATCCCACATTTTGTTCTAACAACTGGGCCAGATCCTGCAGGAAAGCCGCCGCATGAGCCCCGTAGATGACGCGGTGATCACAGGTAAGGTTCACTTGCATCTGGGAGCGGATGGCAATCGCTTTTTCCGGTGTCGCTACTACCGTGGGGCGAGAAGCGCCGATGGCCAAAATGGATCCCTGGTTGGGCGGCAAAATGGCATCGAAGCGATCCACCCCAAACATGCCCAGGTTGGAGAGGGTGAAGGTGCCGCTGGTGTACTCCTCTGGCTGCAGTTGCTTACGCCGCGCCCGCTCCACCAGATCCTTCCAGCGGCGGGAGATCTCATACAGATCCAGCCGGTTGGCTTGCTTTAGGACAGGGGTGATCAGCCCGCCATCCTCCATGGCCACGGCCACGGCGATGTTGATATCCGATTTGTAATGGATGCCGTTTTCTGTGTAGCTGGCATTCAAAAGGGGATGCTTCTCCAGGGTCAGGGCCACCGCTTTGACCAAAAGGGCCGTCAGGGTCACCCCCTTAGGCTTTACCTGTTGGTACAGCTGATCCAAGTTGTCGGTGGTGATGGTGTAGCCGACGTGGAACACTGGCACGCCCAGGCTGGCGTTCATATTGCGCACCACCGCCGCTTGTAAAGTGCTGAGGGGAACCGTTTCTCCCAAGGGGACAGCCGCAGGAGTTGGGGACGTAGGGGCTGGGGCAGAGGGGGCAGCCACTGCAGGAGCGGAAAGGGCCGCTGCCCGCTCCACGTCTTCGGCTATGATGCGACCGTTGGGGCCGGAGCCGCGCACGGTGCGCAGATCGATCCCCAGGCTTTCCGCCAATTTTTTCGCCCGCGGGGAAGCCACGATCCGCTGGGATCCGGCGCCATCCGATCCATTTGGCAGTGTAGAGGTGGGGGTTGCCGCAGGGGCAGGACTTGTCGGCTGAGCTGCAGAGGCGCGGTCTGCGCTAGGTGGAGCCGCAGGGGTAACGCCAGCAGCGAGGGCTTTGGCTTTTTCCTGAGCTTGGGCCACTTCCGCTTCGCTTTCGGCAATCAGGGCAATGGGGGCGCCCACCGGGGCTGATTCCCCTGCCGGCACCAGGATACTGGCCAGGATGCCGCTGTGGAAGGACTCCACGTCCATGTCCGCTTTGTCGGACTCCACCACCAGGATGTTTTCTCCTTTCTCCACGCGGTCGCCGGGGTTCTTAAGCCAGGTGATGATCTTGCCCGTTTCCATGGTGGAGCTGAGGGCCGGCATGGAGAGTTCGTGGATCATCGATGGGGATGGGAACACAGCAGAAGAGATTGTAACTCAGGAGACGGGATCCCCGCGCACGTCCCTGGGCCGGCTTTGGGCTCACCGGGCGCCAGCCGCTTCTGCTTCGGCCACCACCAGCAGGGTTTTCAGCAGGGAATCGGGGTTGAGGCTGATGGAATCGATCCCCGCCTGCACCAGGAAGCGGGCGAAGTCGGGGTAGTCGCTGGGGGCCTGCCCGCAGATGCCGATCTTGCGGCCATGGCTTTTCACCGTCTGGATCACCTGGGCGATCATCCGCCTGACGGCCTCGTTGCGCTCGTCAAAAAGGTGGGCCACCAGGGCTGAGTCGCGATCCAGGCCCAGAGTGAGCTGGGTGAGGTCGTTGGAGCCGATGGAGAAGCCGTCGAAGATCTGGCAAAACGCGTCGGCCAGGATGACGTTGCTGGGCAATTCACACATCACGTACACCTGCAGACCGTTTTCTCCCCGCACCAGGCCATGGCGGGCCATCTCTTCCAGCACCTTGTGCCCCTCTTCCGGCGTGCGGCAGAAGGGGATCATCAAGATCACGTTGGTCAGGCCCATCTCATCCCGCACCCGTTTCATGGCCCGACACTCCAAGGCAAAGCCCTCACGGTAGCGGGGATCCGTGTAGCGGGAAGCCCCCCGCCAGCCGATCATCGGGTTTTCCTCGTGGGGCTCGTAGCGGGATCCCCCCAGCAGGTGGGCATATTCGTTGCTTTTGAAATCCGACAGCCGCACGATCACCGGCTTGGGATAGAAGGCGGCGGCGATGGTGCTCACCCCTTGGGCCAGCTTATCCACAAAGTATTCAGGCTTATCGGGATATTGGGCGGTCAGCTCCGCCAGGCGAGGCTCCTCCTTCACCGCCTGCTCATAGTTGAGCAAAGCCAGCGGGTGGACTTGAATGTGGTTGGCGATGATGAACTCCAGCCGCGCCAGCCCGACCCCATCGCAAGGGATCCCGCTGAGGCCGAAGGCTTTTTCGGGGTTGCCCACATTCATCATCAGTTGGGTGCGGGGACGGGGCAGCTTCTCCAGGGGGATCTCGCTCACTTCATAGGGCAGCAAGCCGGGATAAACCCGCCCTTCTTCTCCCTCGGCGCAGGAAATGGTGATGGGCTGGCCGGAGCTGAGCACCTGGGTGGCGTTGCCGCAGCCAACAATGGCCGGGATCCCCAGCTCGCGGGCGATGATGGCCGCATGGCAGGTTCTGCCCCCCTGGTTGGTGACGATGGCGCTGGCTTTCTTCATGATGGGCTCCCAGTCGGGATCCGTCTTCTCGGTCACCAGCACCTCGCCGGCCTGAAACTGATCCGAGCGGCGCACATCCAAGATAAGGCGGGCTGTACCCTGGCCGATGGCCTCGCCCACCGCCCGCCCCCGCACCAGAGGTTCGGGCCGCACTTCCGGCTGGGTGAAGCGATAGGTGGTCAGCCGGTTGGCCGCTTTTTGCGATTGCACCGTTTCGGGGCGGGCCTGCACGATAAACAGCTCCCCGGTGAGGCCATCTTTGGCCCACTCGATGTCCATCGGCGTGAAATGGCCCCGCTGTGCCGAGTAGTGCTCCTCGATCAAGCAGGCCCACTGGGCCAATTTGAGGATTTCCTCATCCCTGAGGGCATATTGCTTGCGCAGGCTTTCGGGGACAGCCACGTTTTTGGTGGAACGGGATCCCCCCTCGTCGTAGACGAGCTTCAGGGCTTTGCTGCCCAGCTTGCGGGAGAGAAGGGGTCGCAGGCCCCGCTTGAGGGTAGGTTTGAACACCACGTATTCGTCGGGGTTGACGATCCCTTGCACCACGTTTTCCCCCAGACCATAGGCGGCGGTGATGAGCACTGCGTCTTTGAAGCCGGTTTCCGGGTCGATGGAGAACATCACCCCCGAACAGGCCAGGTCGGAGCGCACCATCTTCTGCACCCCCACCGAAAGGGCCACTTGAAAGTGGTCAAAGCCCTTGATTTGGCGGTAGGAAATGGCCCGGTCGGTAAACAGGCTGGCAAAACAGTGGTGGCAGGCGTTGAGCACCGCCCGCACCCCATGCACGTTCAGGTAGGTCTCCTGCTGGCCGGCAAAGCTGGCATCCGGCAAGTCTTCTGCCGTGGCGCTGGAGCGCACTGCCACATCGGTGTCGGGGCCGTAGCGCTCGCACAGCTTCTGGTAGGCTTCCGTGATGGCCTGCTCTAGCTGAGGGGGGAAGGGAGTCTGCAGAATTAAGGTGCGGGCAGCCTTGCCGCGATGGCGCAGGTTGTTCACGTCTTCAATGTCGAGATCCCGAAAGATCTCGCGCAGCTTTTCCTCCAAACCCGCAGAGGCGATGAACTGGCGATACGCATGGGCCGTGGTGGCAAATCCTGTGGGCACCTGGATCCCTTGTGGAGCCAACTGTTGGAGCATCTCCCCCAGAGAGGCATTTTTCCCGCCCACCTGGGCGATATCTCTCAGCCCCACCTCCGTCAGTGGCAAGACCAAAGGCAGCTCTGACAAGAACTGAGGGTCTTGTTGAGGCCGGGATCCCACGGTTGCTCTATCCGACATGCCTCACCTCCCTGTGCGAATTGAACCCCTTGTCCTCGGACGATTGAGCCCATCGCAATCTGCAATCGAGAAATCGATGTTGTGGTGACATCCTCAGGACGATTGCGTGCGAGAGAAAGACTCCCTCTGGGCCAGAAGTCGGCCCGGCTTCTCCCGATGGGCTTTACTCTCACTCTACTGAGGTTTTTTCTCCGGCTGCGATGCCCAGAAAATCGGGAAGAAAGGGCTCAAAAGGGGATGAACCAAACAGGATTCTGGGAAAGCTGCCTCGGCGAAGTTGCCACAAATCTTTGCCCTTTTTTACTTCAAGCAAAAATAACAAACTGCCACAATGAAAAAAGACAGTTTCCGCAACAGGGCAAATCGGTCGGGCATGGAAAGCCACCAGGATCTGCCGGTGGAGGTTCGACAGGTAACGGTAACCGAGAAACAGCAGGGATCCCGGCTGGATCGAGGCTTGGCGGAGCAACTCCCCGATTTGTCTCGCTCGCGCCTGCAACAGCTCATTCGGGCGGGGCAGGTTTGGCTGAATGGGAAGCCCTGCCTGGATAAAAATCGCGCCTTGCAAACGGGGGATCGGATTGAGGTGCGGATCCCGGCGGTTACCCCTTCGAGACTGGAGCCGGAGCGGATCCCGCTGGACATTCTCTACGAAGATGACGACCTGATTGTGCTCAACAAACCCCGCGATCTGGTAGTGCATCCGGCTCCCGGCCATCCCAGCGGCACACTGGTTCACGCGCTGCTGGCCCATTGTCCCCGCCTGTCGGGCATCAACGGCGAACAGCGTCCGGGCATTGTGCATCGCCTCGACAAAGACACCACCGGCGCGCTGGTGATCGCCAAACACGATCAGGCCCACCAGCACCTACAAGCCCAGATCCAGGCCAAAACCGCCCGGCGCATCTACTTGGGGGTGGTGTTTGGCCGGCCGGCCCAAAGCCAAGGCACCGTCTCTGCCCCCATTGGGAGGCACCCGGTGGATCGGCAAAAGATGGCCGTCCTGCCCCCCGGCCAAGGGCGAGCGGCGGTAACCCACTGGCAGGTGCTGGAGCGCCTGGGCAACTACACCCTGATGCAGTTTGAGCTGGAGACGGGGCGCACCCATCAAATTCGGGTTCATGCTGCCCATTTGCGCCTGCCGATTGTCGGGGATCCCCTCTACACCCAGAGCAAAACCAGCCCTGTCAAACTGAGCGGCCAAGCTCTCCATGCCTGGAAGCTCTCCTTTGTTCACCCGCGCACAGGCCAGCCGATGCAGTTTACCGCTCCCCTGCCGGAGGAGTTTGAGCGGCTCTTGCGGCAGTTGCGCAGCCAGGCGGGCTAGGCAGCCTCTGGGGTTTCCCCCTTGCTTTGCCTGGTCATTGCAAACGGCTGTGGAACAGCTGGTTGGTTGATCCCCAGCTCCCCTCGCCCGCAAGGGGTGAGGGTCAGCGGCGAAGGGTCTTCATCTTGTTTGAAACGAGTATGCCCAGTTGTCCCCACACCCGTGGGGGTGAACCCGGCCAGAGAAGAGAATTAAGACAATCTCACATCTGCTGGGATCCCTGAATGGGATGGGTAACACTGAAACTAGGTCGCAGAAGCGGCGCGTAGCGCAATCTCAAGGAGCCGAACATGAGCAAGAGCTTGCTGGAGCAATTGCGACAGATGACTGTCGTGGTCGCCGATACGGGTGATATCAACGCCATCGAGAGCTTTAAGCCTCAAGATGCCACCACCAACCCCTCTTTGATCACAGCGGCTGCCCAAATGCCCCAGTACCAGGGCATTGTCGATGAAACCTTGCTCAAGGCCCGCCAAGAACTGGGATCCAAAGCCGACATCAAAACCGTGGTGGCCCATGCCATCGATCAATTGGCGGTAGCCTTCGGCGTGCGCATTTTGTCCATCATTCCTGGCCGGGTCTCGACGGAGGTGGATGCCCGCCTCTCCTACGACACGGAAGCTACGGTCGCCAAGGCCCGCCATCTGATCGAGCTGTACAAGGCAGCAGGAGCGGATCCCAGCCGGGTGCTGATTAAAATTGCCTCGACTTGGGAAGGGATCCGAGCTGCCGAGATCCTGGAAAAAGAAGGGATCCATTGCAACCTCACCCTGTTGTTTGGCCTACACCAGGCCATCGCCTGCGCCGAAGCGGGGGTGAAGCTGATCTCGCCCTTTGTGGGCCGCATCTTGGATTGGTACAAGAAACACACGGGCCGGGAGAGCTACCCTCCTGCCGAAGATCCGGGGGTGCAGTCGGTGACCCAGATTTACAACTACTTCCGCAAATACGATTTTCCGACGGAAGTGATGGGGGCCAGCTTCCGCAACATCGGGGAGATCATCGAGTTGGCCGGCTGCGATCTTCTCACCATCTCACCGGCGCTGCTGGCGGAGCTGCAAAACACCGAGGGTCACCTGGAGCGCAAGTTGGATCCAGAAAAAGCCAAGCAGATGGATATTCCCCGCCTGGTGATGGACAGAGCCACCTTCGACCAGATGCACCGGGAAAACCGCATGGCCTCAGAAAAGCTGGAAGAAGGGATCCAGGGCTTCTCCAAAGCGCTGGAGGTGCTGGAAAAACTGCTCACCGAGCGGCTGCAGAAGCTGGAGGGTGCCAAGGAAACCATTACCCACGCCGCCCAGGATGTCTTCCGCCTCTACGACCTGGATGGGGATGGCTTCATCACCCGCGAGGAGTGGATGGGGGCAGATCGCGTTTTCGATGCCCTGGATACCAACCAAGATGGCAAAATTACCCCTGAGGAAATGTTGGTCGGCCTAGGGGCGGCGGTCTATCTGAAGAATTAGCCGCTGGCAGCCGGCCTGGGAAAACCTCAAGGTCTATGGGCGAGAACTTTCGCCACATCGGAGACGGGGTGGCCGCCCTGGAGGCACAAGCCCGCCTGTGGATTGCCCAGCGGCTGCAAGGGATCCCTTACGATCCGCCGCCGGGGCCAGCAGCCAGGCAGGTGCTGCATTGGATCGAGACGGATCTGCTGCCGCGCCTGCAGCAAACCCCCCAGGAGCTGGAGAACCTGCTGCATGGGCTAGGGGGCGGCTATGTGCCCAGCGGCCCTTCCGGCGCCCCCACCCGAGGCCGAGTGGACGTGTTGCCCACGGGGCGCAACTTTTACTCGGTGGACATTCGCGCCATCCCCACCCCCACCGCCTGGCAGGTCGGCTCACTGGCCGCCGAGCGGCTGGTGGAGCGCTACGTGCAAGAGCAGGGGGAATATCCCCGTCGCCTGGGCCTATCCGTTTGGGGCACTTCAACTCTAAGAACTGGCGGCGACGATTGGGCCGAGGCCCTGGCGCTCTTGGGGGTCAAACCCCGCTGGGATGGAGGACGGGTGGTGGACATCGAGATCCTGCCTGTAGCGGTTTTGGGCCGCCCCCGTGTGGATGTAACCTTGCGCATTTCTGGCTTCTTTCGCGATGCCTTTCCCAATCTGATTGCCCTGTTTGACCGGGCCGTGCAGGCCGTGGCTGACCTGGAGGAGCCAGAAGCCGACAATCCCCTGCGGGCCCACGTGCTGGCCGATACCCAGTACTGGCAGGAGCAAGGGATCCCAACGCAAGCAGCGGCGGAGCGGGCGCGGCTGCGCATCTTCGGTTCCAAGCCAGGGGCCTACGGGGCCGGCCTACAGGGGCTGATCGAGGCGCAAAACTGGGAAACAGAAGCGGATCTGGCCCGCGCCTACCTCAACTGGAGCAGCTACGCCTACCGGGCCGATGGCGAGGGAGAGCCGGCCCCCGAAGCCCTGCGGCGGCAATTGGCCCACCTGCAAATTGTGCTCCACAACCAAGACAACCGCGAGCACGACCTGCTGGACTCCGATGACTACTACCAGTTTCAAGGGGGGATGGTGGCGGCAGTGCGAACGCTCCAGGGCCGCAACCCGCGGATTTACTTCGGGGATCACGCCCGTCCCCACAACCCTAAGATCCGCACCCTGGCCGAAGAAATCGACCGGGTCTATCGCTCCCGCGTGATCAACCCCAAGTGGATTGCCGGTGTTATGCGCCACGGCTACAAAGGCGCTTTCGAGATGGCCGCCACCCTGGACTATCTCTTCGCCTACGATGTCACTACCCACGCTGTGCCGGATTTCATGTACGCAGGGCTGGCCCGCGCCTACCTATTGGATCCCCAAGTCCAGGAGTTCCTGCGATCCCACAACCCTTGGGCGCTGCGGGACATGAGCGAGCGGCTGCTGGAAGCCCACCAGCGGGGCTACTGGCAAGAGCAGGCCCCAGAGCTGCTGCCCCAGATCGAAGCCTTGATGCTGGAGATGGAAGCCTACCTGGAATCCTGCCCCCCTGTGGCGAAAGAAGGTTAAGTTCTGCTAAGCTTTTCTCATCCAAACCAGTTGTGGAGGGATCCCAGGCCATGAGCAAAGCCGAGCTGTTGCGGGAGATTCTGGGGCCGCTGCTGGAAGACTACCGCTACTGGTTTGAGCGTTCTCGCCGCTTTTTGCAGGAAGAGACCCTGGAATTGATCAGCCCAGAGGAGCAGCAGTCCTTGCTGGAACAGGTTCTGGACGCTCAAGCGGAGATACAGGTGGCCGAAGCGCTTTATCAGGCGTCCGATCAAGAGGTTGGCATCGACCCTGGGCTGATGGCAAAATGGCATCGCCTGCTGATGAAATGTGCCGAATTGGGCCGTCGATTTCGCCAGATTCACCCCTCCTCTGACCTGTGATGCTGCAGATTCTCTACCTCATCGCTTTTGTGGCCATTGCCTTTTTGGCCCTGCGCAACTTGGTTGCCAATGTCATCACGTTGGGCGTGGAAGAGCGCAAGACCTCTCCCCGTCGCGCCCGCCAGCGGATCCCTCACCCAGAGCTGCTGGATGAAGATGGCAACCTCACCGAAGAGCCTCTGCTGGTGATTCGCTCGGCCAGCTTGGAAGAAGCCCGCAGCCGTTTGGAAGATCTCTATTCCGGCTCGCCGGACGAAGACTAGGGGAGTTTCTTGGGCTTCCTCTCTTGGAGGGGCTGCAGTAGCCTGGAAAGGTGCCGTGCGCCATCTGCCCAAGCGTCTGGTGGGCAAGTCAACCGAGATGGGATCCGACTTCAACGTGGAAGCCGTACTGGAAGCGGTGCTCAGCAAGCTGAAGGTTTTGGCGGAAACGGGACAAACCTTTGGCCAGCCGATCACCATTGGCGAGACGATCATCGTCCCCTACATGTCCCTACATTTCGGCTTGGGTGGGGGAGGGGGCAACTTCGGCAAAACTGCTTCTGGCTTTCGCGGCAACGGCGGGGATCCGGCCAGCCTGTTCGGGGGAGCAGGGGGCGGGGTGCGCATCGAGCCGGTTGGCTTTCTGGTGATTCGGGGGGAGCGGGTGGAGCTGCTGACCACCGCCCAGAAGCCCGACCAGTGGAACCAACTCAGCGAGGCCTTGGTACCCCTGTTGCAGCAGTGGCTGCAGACTCGTGCCGGGATCCCATCCGACCGGCCCGGCTAGCCGCGAATGTGAAGGCGGGATCCCTGGGGAGAGGGCTGTACCTCGATGCGGTGGGGGAAAGCATCCTGCAGGCTGGGGATGTGGGTGATCACCAAGATGCAGGCAAAGTCGGGGGCGATGGCGTTGATGGCGGCCAGCAGTTGGGCGCGTCCGGTGGCATCCTGGGATCCAAACCCCTCGTCGATGAGCAGCGTTTGCAGATCGGATCCCGAGCGCTGGGTGAGCAGGCGGGACAGGGCCAGGCGAATGGCGAAGTTGATGCGGAAGGCTTCTCCGCCGGAGTAGGTCTCGTAGGGGCGGGTGCCGTGGGGATCGGCGATGAGAATGTCGAGGGTGTCGCAAGAGCTCCGTCCGGCTACCGAGAACAGCTTGGCCGGTGAGCAATAGCGTCGCCCGGAGCGCTGGGTTACAAATTGCAGGTGCAGGCGGTGTTGGGTCAGGCGGGCCAAGATCTGGTTGGCCTGGGCTTCCAGCTCCGGCAGGACATTTTCGACGATCAGGGCGGGGATGCCGTTGCGACCATAGGCATTGGCCAGCTCTTGGTACACCTGCTGCTGGCGGCGGGCCTGCTGCAGTTGTTGTTCCAGCTCGGCTTGCTCCGCCTGCTGTTGAACCGCCTGTTGTAGCCGTTGCTGGGCAGCCCCTATCTGAGACAGCACCTCATCCAGCCGCCGGCGGTGCTCCCGCAGGGTTTGGCGGATCCCTTCCAGCTGAGCAGGCAAAACCTCGGGATGCTCCGCCAGTTGTTGCTGAAGCCGTTCCAACTCTTGGGTGGCTTGGGCAAAGTGCTGGCGGCTTTCCTGCAGGCGTTGGGATAGGGCTTGGGTGCGGGCTGCCACCTCCGGCAGTTCCTGGCGGGCCACCTGTAGGGCTTGCAGGCGCGCGGGCCAGAGCTGCGCTTGGGCCAGTTCGGCTTTCACCTGCTGGTGCAGGGATCCATCGTAGCCCAGGTGGTTTAACGCCTGTTCCACCTGAGCCAACCGCTCCGCCAGGGGAGAATCCGATCCCACTGGCGGGACGGAGTCCTTGGATCCCACCTGTTGCAGGGTTTCCAGTTGTGCCTGTAGGGAGGCGATTTGCTCCCATAGGTGAGAGCGGCGCTCTTGGGCCTTGCGGAGTTCTTGAGAGCGGCCCAGGGCCCAGCGCCAGCGCTCCAGTTCTCCCCGTTGTAGGGCGTGCTCGCGCTCGTCATAGCCCAGTTGGTGCAGGGCCTGCTGGATCTGCTGGAGCTGTTGCCGAGCTTCTTGAGCGTAAGCTTCCCGGTCAAGGATTTCCCTCAACTCTGCCGCCTCTGCTTGCCAGAGCTGGATTTGCCGACAGCGCTCCTGCTCGGCTTCCCACTGCTGTTGCAATCGCCCTTGAAGGTGCAGGCGCTCATCCCAAGTGGCCAGTTCTTGGCTAAGACGGCGGTATTCTTCTTGCAAGAGTTCGATCTCCCGGTCGGCCACCGCCAGTTGTTCGCGGATAACAAACAGTTCGCCGGCAATTTCCTCTTGACGCTCGCGGTGTTTTTTCAGCACCACATCCCGCAGGCGCGGGCTGAGGGGACGGGCGCAGAGGGGGCAAGTCCAGTTGCGACGGCGTTGCGGAGCCATAAAGCCGGATCCCTGCGGCTCTGCTGTCGGCGTTGCAGGGGATGGCTCGGCAGGCTGGCCGACAGAAGATAGGGCCGGGGATCCCTCCTCTTGTTCTGCTGCCTCCTCGACAAGGGCTGTCACTCTTGCCAAAGTGGGGGTGACCTGATCTCGTTCGCTGCGCGGAGCACTTTGAGCGGAAAACACCTCTTGACCTTCCTCCCAGGTGGTCACCAACAGGCGGCAGCGTTCTTCTTCCTGTTGCCACTGTTGCTGGAGAACCCGCTGGCGTTCCTGGAGCTTTTGCACGAACAGCCGCCGTTCTTGGACTTTTTCCAACACCCGCTGCTGGTAGAGACGCCGTCGCTCCAGCTCTGCCAAGGCGGCCTCTCCTTCGGCGATTTTCTGCTCCAGTTGCTGCTGCTGTTGGGCTAGAGTTTCCTGGCTTTGTAGTTGCTGGCTGAGAAGCTGAACGCGGGCTTGCAGGCGTTCCCGCTCGCGGCGGATTTGCTCTTGCCAATGCTGTTGCTGCTGGAGAAGGACGGCGGCTTGAGCTTGGGCTTGGTTCAGGGCCTGGAGACGCTCTTGAGCTTGCTGGTAGTGGCGCAGGCCGATTTCGATGCGCTCCTGTTCTGCCAGCAATTGGGCATCGGCTTGGGCCTGGGCTTGGCAGGTGGCCAACTCCTGTTGCAGCCGTTGCATCTTGCGCAGTTGCTGCTGTTGCTGCTCTGCTTGCTCGGCTTGCAGCTTTTGGCGTTCTTGGAGCAGATGCTGCTGTTGCTCGAAGAGGTGGTGGAGATGGCGATCTTGGGCCATCAGGGCTTGGTAGCGTTCGTAACCCGCCAGGATGTCTTCACTCTGGGCGATCAGCTCTTCCAACTGGAGCAGGTGCTGTCGCTGGGCACGCCACTGTTGCTCGGTGTGCTGTAGGTTGGTGCCGAGCTTTTGCAAGTGTTGGGTAAGGTGTTGGTGGCGCTCCTGCAGGATGCAGCGATGTTCGTAGAGGCGCTCTAGGGCTTGCAATTCCTGCTGTTGCTGGGCTAGGAGCTGCTGCAGATGAGTTTGCCGTTGTTGGAGTCGCTCCAGCTCAGCTTGGATTTGGCCAACGTGGGCCTGTTGTTGGTTGAGCTGCTGCAGGCGCTCTTGGAGCAGATCGGCTTTGAGTTTGGCACTGCGCGCCTGTTCCCGGCAGCGGTCGGCCAGCAAATCGTACTGCCCCAACTTGAGCATGTCGGCCAAGATCTGCTTGCGCTCGCCGGGACGCTTCAGAGTGAAGGCATCTGCTTGTCCTTGTCGCAGATAGGCGGAGTGAATAAAGGTCTCGTAGTCGAGGCTGAGCTGACTTTGAATGGCCTGTTGGGTGGCGCGCATGCCGCGGCGGGTCAAGCTACGCCAGCGAGGTTGGCCGTCGGTTTCTCCGGTTTGAATTTGCCACTCCAGGGATCCCTCGCCCGATAGATGACGGCTGCGCAGGATGCGGTAGGTTTGTCCTCGGGAGCGGTAGATCACCTCTACCCAGGCTTCGCTGGCCCCCTTGCGGATGAGATCGCTATCGTTGCTGGCCCGGCTTTGCCCCCAGAGGCCCCAGGTGAGGGCGTCGAGCAGGGCGGACTTGCCTGCCCCATTGGGGCCACAGATACAGGCGGTGTGGATCCCGCGCAGATCCAAAACGGCGTGAGCGTAACAGAGAAAATTGTGCAAGGTTAGGCGAACCGGGATCACAGAAAACTCTGAGGGGCTCTGGTTGCTGGAAAAAATGAGGTTGAGCCATTTGATCCAGAGTATCGCGTCAGCGGTGGGGAGCAACAATGAGGAGTGAGAAGTGAGGAGAGAGGAGTGAGGATACTCCCTTCTCACTACTCTCCGTTCTTTTCTCTTTTCTCTCTTGTCTCTCTTGAGAGGGGATCCGATTGCATTAGCCGCTGACACAGTTGGGCAATCTGGGTGGGGCTAGCCTCATCCAGCCAGCGGTGAAAGGCTTGGGATTCCTGAAGGCGGCCCATCAGCAGCGTGGGGATCTGCTCCGGACTGTCCAGTTCCGCCAGCCACTGCCGGGGAAAGCCGGTTGCCGCAGCCAGCTCGTCGGGATCCCGTTGGCCTGCCTGCCACTGTTGCATCAGCCAGTTGACTCGGGCGGGGATCTGCTCCCAGGGGGAGGCAGAAGCGGCCAGGATCAGGGTTCGGGGCTGTACCTGTTGCAGCAGTTGTGCCAAGTCCGCCGGTAGCCAGGGCCAGCGGGCCAGTACCAGCTCTTTCCCTTTGGGTGGTGGAACAAAGTTCTCGGCCTCCTGCCCGTCGTAACAGATGGCCCCCTGCTGCGAATCCGGCAGGGGTTTCTGCCGAAAATCTTGGATCTGTAGGCGAGGGGCGGAAATGGTGGGTGCCTGCCACTCTCCCGCAGGGCGCACCGCCAGCACTTTGCCCTGCCAAGGCTGTCTGCCCCGGTCATCCGCCTCCAACTGTAGGGCGATGTCCAAAGCCTGGCATTTTTGCCAGCGCTCCAGCTCTTCTCCGGCTTGCCAAAACCACAGGGTACGGGATCCCAGCTCAAACTTCAGGTGGCGACCATTCTGAGAAATCCCCAACTTAACGCTGCCGCAGCGAACATTCATCAGGGCTACGACGGGGTTGGGGTTGCCGTGCCCAAAGGGCTGCAGAAGCTGCACCTGCCGATACACCTCATCCAGCTCTGCCACCCCGTCCCGATCCTGAGAGACCAGTAGCTCCCAGTCGAGGATAATCTCCACCGCCAAGGCGCGAGCCTGCTGATCCGGGCTGACCCGCGCGGCCAGCTCCCGCCGCAAAGCCAGTTGTACGGCGGCCAGGCAAGAGAGATCCACTTGGATCCCGGCTGCCATAGGGTGTCCACCTCCCCCCAGCAACAGGGGGCGCACAGCCTCGATGGCCTCCACCAGGTTCACCCCCGGCAGGGAACGGCCCGACCCATAGCCCCGTCCCGCCGCTTCGTCTTTGGCGATCAACACCGTTGGGCAGTTATACTGCTCCACCAAGCGCGCCGCCGCGATCCCCAGAACCCCTGGGTTCCAGCCGGCTTCGGCCAAAACAATGGCTCCTTCTCGGGCCAGATCCATGCTCTCCACTTGTTGGCTGGCCTCCTGGATCACCTGCTGGGTGAGGTGCTTACGCTCCTCATTGAGGGCGACAAAGTGCTGCACCAGGGCCTGGGCGCGCTCTGGATCGGGGGTGGTCAGCAGCTCCACCGCCAGGCTGGCATCTTCCAATCGGCCAATTGCATTCAGCTTGGGAGCAAGGCGAAAGGCAATATCTTGGGCTGTCGGCACCCCCTGGGATTGGCCGTTGTCAACCCGAGCCAGGAGAGCCTGCAGCCCCGGACGCTGCGTCTTGGCCAGCACCGGCAGGCCCCGCTGCACCAAGTAGCGGCACTCCCGCTGCAACACCGCCACATCGGCCACGATTCCCACCGCCACCAGATCCAGGTGCTGCCCGACACCAGGGATCCCCAGTGCTTCGTAAAGCGCCTCCGCCAACTTGTAGGCCACTCCCACCCCCGGCAAGAAGCGCAGCGGATGTTCAGCCGGCAATCGCAAGGGGTTGACCACCGCATAGGCAGCGGGCAAGGGATCCGGCAGCATGTGGTGATCCGTCACGATCACGTCCACCCCCTGGGCTTGGGCCATGGCAATTTCGGCAGCATTGCCCACCCCGCAATCCACCGTCAGGATCACTTGGCAGCCCTGGGCCAGCACCTGCTGCAGCCGTTGAGGGTTGAGGCCGTGCCCTTCGGTACTGCGCAGCGGTATGGTGAACTGGACTCGGAAGCCCAAGGGTTGTAACACCGAGAGCAGAAGACTGGTGCTGGTGACACCATCGCAGTCAAAGTCCCCCCAAATGCACAGGGTCTCTCCCCTTTCCCGCGCCTGTAGCAGCCGTGCCACCGCCCGCTCCAGATCTGGCAGGGATCCCGACGGTGTGGGGGAATAGTATTCGGGATCCGCGAAGGCCCGCGCTTGCTCCCAAGTGTGCAGACCCCGCAGGGCCATCACCTTGGCCGCATACTTGCCGTATTCCCGGCTCAGCTCCAGATTGAACTGGGGGGGAGTGGGCAGCAGCTCCCAGCGGTGCGGAGTATCTTCGCGCCAGCCGTAATCCATGCAAGCTAGGCCGACCCCTTGGCCGACAAGAGTAGAACTTCTCAGGAGCCTATCAAAAACGGCCCAGGGGGGAAATGGATCCCAGAGGAAAGGGCTGGGGATGATGGGCTACCTTGAACCCTACTGGCAGCAGTGAGAAGCCACACAACAGGCGGAAGGGTGCTCGTGATTGTGGGTGGCACAGGCTTCGCTGCAGTAGAGTTGACCTTCGTAGCGATAGCCTTGGCTGCTCTCGAAGCTGCAGTTGCAGTGTTCACAGGCGCAACGGACAAGGGTGCTGGCAGACATGATTTTCTCTCCTTCTTTCTCGTTTTTTCCTAGGGATCCTCTTGTCGAAGATCCGCGTCTCTACACCCTAGCGGTTGCTCGGCAACGATGCTGAAACAAGAATCAGACTCATTTGCGTCTGTAGCCATTCCAAATCACGGCAACACTCCCCTCTCCCTTTGGAACAGAGGCTGGGGGTGAGAGCCCGGGAAACCCTCTCAGATGGATTTGACCGGTCTGCGCGCCCCTTTCATAGCCCTACCTGTCCTCAGCTAGAAATCGCAGGAGCCCCGCCCTCTGTCCGTAGGACGAGGGTCGGGAGGAATGCGGAAGTTATGATAGAACCATGACCCAAGTCCTGACCGTCTCCTGCAAGCTCAAGGTGTCCCAGTCGCAAGCTGCAAAGTTGGATGCGACAATGGATGCCTTTGTGCAGGCGTTGAACTGGGTCAACCAGAACACACCCGAGAAAGTCGCCAACGCCGTTAAGCTCCAGTCTGTGTGCTACCGCGAAATCCGTGCCCGGTTCGGCTTGTCCAGTAACTTGGCCCAGCAGGTCTGCAGACGGCTGGCCGGTGCCCGTAAAGTTGCCCGACAGAAAAACCGCCCCGTCAAAGTGTTCAAGGGTGGCTTCGCTACCTACGATGCACGTATCTTTTCGTTTCGCGAGAAAGACTGGACGGTGTCGCTGACCACGGTTGATGGAAGAGAACGCTTTGAGCTAGCGATTGGCCGTTACCAGAGAGAACAGTTGGCAGGCTCCAACCCCAAATCCGCCACTCTGGTCAAGCGCAAAGACGGTTCCTACTCCATTCAGATCTGTGTGGAAACGGAACCGTGCCCACCGCAACGCACGGACAGAGTGCTGGGGGTGGATTTGGGCAGGACGGATATTGCTCATACAAAGGACTCCGTCCCGCTTGCGCGAACGGAAGGAGATAACTGGCATGGACAGCAGTTGAGCAGAGTCCGAGAGCGCTACTCCCGGTTGAGGGCGGTACTTCAACGCAAAGCCAGTAAGGGCACCCGCAGTTCGCGGCGCAGATGCAGAGAACTGTTGCAACGGCTGTCTGGCAAGGA